>JAFGQG010000139.1 GCA_016935765.1 bacterium | reverse complement strand
TTTTTAATGAGATACGCATATATCATTTTCTTTTTATTACTGTTTTCGTCTTTTTTATTGGCGGATGTTCCGGATGTTATAGGTAACTATCCTTCATCAGCGGTTCACTCGGGCATATTCAGGGCTTTTGATCTCGGTGAGCTGGACGGATGGCCGCAAAGCGCGGAGATCAGCGGAACCGGTCCCGGCGGAGGGATAAAAGCGTTTGACCTTAATGGCGATGGCGAAACAGAAATAATACTCGGTTCCACGGACGGGCTTCTCTATGTTTGGAACTTCGATGGCACCAACTTCTCATCCTTCCCGGTGGATGTGGGCTCTCCAATAAGATCCCCAGCAGCGATAGGCAACATAAACTCGACTCCTGAACCCGAGATAATAGTAACGACCACTACTGGCGTTTTAGCTGCTTATGATATTTCTGGTGAACCATGCGACGGCTTCCCCAGAACCCTCTCATCAGGTTTTACTTTCAATTCACCGGTTCTGTGGGATTTCAACGGGGATAAGGAACTCGAAATAATCGCTTCGGATGATTCGTTATACGTAATCAGCGGGGACGGCACCAACTTCATGGGGTTTCCCGTAAAGGTCAACTCGGCTTATGGCACTGTTGCCTCGCCGGCTGTGGGGGACATCGACAACGACCAGGTAGCCGAGATAGTGCTCGAAGGCTGGGACTCACTCTTCGCCTTCGATGCTTACGGCAGCCTGGAGCCAGGTTTCCCGGTGGGACTTACCGGCGAATACGATGGCTTCTCCTATTCCGCGCCGACACTCGTGGATTTCAACCGCGACGGCTACCTCGAGATCATCGCTGGATACCATGAATCCGGCGGCGGAAGCTGGCACGGAAAGGTCGCTGTCTGGTCATATACAGGCGAGTTCTTCACGGATACACTGTCATCATCATGGTACCCAGTGGCATTCTACGATTACGGAAGCTGGACATACTCCACTCCCGCGGTGGGGGACATCGACAACGACGGCGAACCCGAATATGCCATGACCTCCCACAACGGCGACCTCATGTTGAGAAACGGCAACGCGACCAGCCCAGGCTCCTGGCCTGTATATACCGGGTACTCGAACCTCGAATGCTCCGCCGTGCTCGGCGACGTGAACTCCGACGGCGACCTCGATGTCATCATCGGGACCAACGGCGGGAGTCTTTTGATGCTTGGCTACAATTCCAATTGCGCCGCGCTTGACAGCTTCCCACTCTCAGCAACCGCGGCGGCTACCGTTAATTCGCCACTAATCATGGACCTGAACGGCGACGGAAGCATCGAGCTGGTAATGGTGGGCATAGATGGCATCGTTCATCTGTGGAGACTCCTCGGCGATTACACCCCCGGCACGATGCCATGGACGCAGATCCATCACGATCCCTGGAACACCGGGTGGTACCACCCACTCCCTCCGGATTCACTTGTACTCAACTTCGACGAACCCGTAGCATCCCTGGAATGGTCACCAATTTTAGACCCGGACTTTGTCGGATTCAACGTCTATAGAGCCTCCGATTCCACAGGTCTCGACTGGGAACGGCTTACTCCCGAACCCATCGATGTTACCTACTTTACGGATACTGTTTCGATTACCGATACTTCTTTCTGCTACTTCGTAACTGGGATGAGTGAATGCGGGTTGGAAGGTCCGAGAAGCGACATAGTCTGGGTAACTGACACAACGGGCATTGATGATGTGGTATTGAAACCGGTGTTTTTCGAAGTTATCATCTATCCGAATCCCTTTAACTCCGCGGTTTCAATCTCCGCTCCGGAAGGCTCAATAATTAAAATATACGATCTACTCGGAAATTCGGTTAGTACATTTGCCAGCGAAAAGAAATTTTGGCAACCGGAGACATCATTAGGAAGCGGAGTCTATTTCATCAGGGCACAATTAGACGATGAGTGGTCCCAGACAAAAAAGGTGATTTATTTGAAATAGGAATAAATTAGACTACTAATCATCCAACCATCCATTCATCCGGACATACGGATTGAAGCTTCATGGAACTCGGTTCATTAAGCATTTTATTAGCGAATACCCTACATTTGTTGTTTTTAATTCAAAGCCAGCGGTCGGATTCGAACCGACTACCTGCTCATTACGAGTGAGCTGCTCTACCAACTGAGCTACGCTGGCTTTCCATAAATCAAATTTCGCTATAAAAATTTAGGAGTTTACCTTACTTTGTCAATATGTTTTTTATTCCCTTGACTTGTTTCAACAACATGATTAATTGAGAATAAAAATACCTTTCTTAATCTAAATACAAAGTATGGAAGAAACACAATTAACATCTGCTGATTACGAACTCATCGATGCAGCAAAGGAAACGGCAGAAAGGCTCTATCTCAAAGACAAACATGAAGTTGCGGCTGCATTGAGAACTTCAGATGGAAATGTTTTCTCCGGAATACACATAGAAGCTAATGTCGGATTCGCGGACGTCTGCGGAGAAGTTTCAGCAATCTGTACAGCCTTATCGAACGGGCACAGGGATATTGATACCATCATCACATTGTGGCGAAGCCCCGAAGGAGAATTTAAACTATTGCCCCCATGCGGTCGATGCCGCGAACTGACTAGTGATTTTAATATGAACTGCTGGGTCATAGTCGGTTCCCTCGAAGAACCATATAAAGTCAGGGTTTCAGAATTACTCCCGTTGAAAGTACAATGATATTGTAGTTGTTTTAAATTCAGGTAAAAACCATTAACGAATGAAAAGCATAAAAAAATCAAAGTCCCGTAGGGACGGAATATTTGTAGTATAAAAATCCCCCAAATTATTATAGTCCCTTTAGAGATGAAATAGAATAAAACACGATCATCATCAAAGAAATAAACAAATAAACGAATAGGGTCAATCGATGAAAAAGAAATCATTAAAAATAACCATCCTATCAATCGTTGTTCTAGTGATTATTTGTTTCCTGGTCCTATTTTCCAGAAGCCTGGTTGGTAAAGCCCTGCTGAAATCTAAGGGGCAGTTTATCCGGCTATCTTCGGATACGTGTATTCTTTACGAACCTGCAGCCAAGAGCCAGGCGGCAGCTATCGCCCGGGCATATCCCGATGCCGTGAAAAGAGTGGAAGAAGTTCACGGCCTGCCGTTCAAAAAGCCTTTTAACGTATATGTCTGCGCCTCACAGAACAGTTTGAATGAGTACGTTGGTAATCCGCCCGGACTCAGGATACGGGGCGCAGTTGTGTTCAACAACATCTATATCTCTCCGACCGCTTTTGATTTCAACGGGTTCGACACCCATAAAGAAACCTTAACTCACGAGATGTCACATCTCCACCTTAAGCATCACATAGGCTATTTCAGGCAGAGGGGGAGCGTCCCGACCTGGTTCCATGAAGGTTTGGCGAATTTCGTGGCAGGCAGTGGTGGAGAAGGCATCAGCGACAAGGAAGCGGTTAAAGCGATAATGGATGGACACCACTTTATTCCGGACGATAAGGGCAGGTTTTTCAAGATGAAGAGAGCTGCTGATTATGGAATGCAGTACCCCATGCTCCACAAGCAGACAAAGATGTTTGTAAGTTATATGCATGATAGCCATACTTCATCATTCAAGCAGTTCCTCCTGGATGTTCAGGACAGGGCGAATTTCGCGGATGCCTTTCAGAAAAGGTTTGGAATGGATGTTGTCAGCATGTGGGACGAATTCGAGCAGCAATTAAAGGCAGCTGAAAGTGAAAATGACAGTACTGCTAACTCTAATGTTCAGCTATAATAACCATCAATTTAAACAAGGAGAATAATGAAAAAGTCCTATCTTTCTTTAATATTAGGGTTTATTATAGCTATCGCTGGCTGTAAAACATCTAACGAAGCTTCCAGCCAGGATTTGCGGTTGGTAGTAGAAGGTAATACACAATTCGCCCTGGAACTCTATTCGCAGCTTAGGGAGACCGATGGCAACCTTTTCTTCTCACCGTACAGCATCTCCACGGCGCTATCGATGACTTATGCCGGCGCTAAAGGTAATACAGCCCTGGAAATGGAGAAAACCCTGCATTTTACTATGACTCAGGAGGGTACACAACCTTCATTTCATTCGCTTAAATCAAAATTCGAGAAAACCCCGAAGGGTGGGAAATTCCAATTGTATATTGCTAATTCTATCTTCCCGCAAGTCGATCATTCCTTTCTCCCTGAATATACCGACCTGCTAAAGAAGTATTACGGGATTACCGTCACCCCGGTTAATTATGCTTCCGCAGCCGAAGGAGCCCGGCAGCTCATTAACAGGTGGGTCGAAGACCAAACGCGCAGCAAGATCAAAGACCTCATAATGGAGGGAGACCTGGATAAAAATACTCTTCTGACATTGGTTAACGCAATATACTTCAAGGGCAACTGGCTGACAAGGTTCGATCCGGACCTCACCGGGGAAAAGGATTTTATCATGCTGAGCGGTGACAAAGCGCGGGTTCCCATGATGATGCAGAGTGGAAAATTCAAGTACAAAGAACTCGATAATGCTCAAGTTTTAGAATTGCCTTATGACGGGGAACACGCTTCAATGTTCATCGTGCTTCCTCGTGAAGCCGACGGCATCGTCGAGCTTGAGAACTCCTTAACCACAAAGAATTTACGGGAGTGGTTTTCTGGTTTGACCCTTGAAGAGCTGGTTCTGTATTTACCTAGATTCGAGATCACCTGGGGGACCATCGACCTCAAGCAGCCGTTGCTTGACCTGGGAATGATTGACGCGTTTGCCCCCGGGGAAGCTGATTTCTCGGGCATGGATGGGACCAAGGATCTCTTCATCTCGCTGGTTTTACATAATGCTTTTATTGAAGTGAATGAGGAGGGCACAGAGGCGGCGGCAGCCACTGCGGTCGTAATGACAAAGGGACCCGGACCGAAAACCTTCAGAGCTGACCATCCCTTCATTTTCATGATAAAGGAGAATACTACAGGGAGCATCCTTTTCCTCGGAAGGTTAATGGAACCGGGATAGTTATTAACCAGGAAAATCCTATCATGTACTGTACCATTAAAGACATAAGCATCTACTATGAAGTTATTGGCGCAGGTTTCCCGGTCGTGATGATACACGGTTTGGGTCCGGATTACCGCCTGATGCAGGGCTGCATGGAACCCATTTTCCGTGAGAGAAAGGGCTGGCAGCGCATATACTTCGATCTCCCGGGCATGGGGAAAACACCCGCACCTAAATGGCTTCATAACTCCGACCAGATTCTCGAAATTATATTGGACTTCATCGGAAAAGTCATCCCGGAAAAGCATTTCCTTCTCGCCGGTGAATCTTATGGTGGGTATTTAGCGAATGGGATTATCCATAAGCTCCCCCAATTAGTGGAAGGATTGCTGCTCATCTGCCCGGTTGTCTTCGCGAATCCGAATAAGCGAACCCTTCCGAAACACGTTACTGTCGAAAGCGACCCTGAGTTCGTAGCTTCGTTAAGTAAGCAGGATAAACAGGATTTCCTGCCCTGGGCTGTTATACAGACGAGAAGGGTTTGGGAGAGGTATCAGGACGAAGTGAATGTCGGTTTCAAGGTCGCGGACCAGGAATTCATGGAGAGGCTTTTCCCTGACGGTTATGAACTGAGTTTTGAATCCGAGCTGCTCTCCCAGGTCTTCGACAAACCAGCTCTCATTCTCGTGGGGAAGCAGGACGCGATGGTGGGTTACGAAGATCCCTCGAGACTCCTGGCTAACTACTCCCGCGCAACCTTTGCTGCAGTGGATAAGGCAGGACACAATCTCCAGATCGAACAGCCGGAAATCTTCAATGCCCTCGTGAATGATTGGCTGGATAGAGTAGAGGAAGGAATGCGTTAGTCATTGAGCGTTTTCTGGCAGCAGCAGGTTAGATTTCGATATATTTCGTATTTCCCAAATTCTGTTTTCTTACTTTTCCGCTTCAACCCTTAAACCCAGCAATGCTTTAACATTTTCTATTTTCCCGATTCCGTAATTCAGTCACTTGTCAATTTAAACATAATACCTTGACAATAATTACATTGATGAATATTTTATTACAGAGTATTAACGAAGTTCTTTAATAGAAATTTTGTTTTTTGGGTTATTGAATAATAATCCAGTATCTAAATAGTATTACCCATATTTTTTCCAATGGGCAGTACTAACTTAAACACAGCATTTATCAAGGAGAATATAATGGGGAATTTAAGTAGAATTGTATTCGATTCAAAAATTATGGGAGGAAAACCTTGTATTCGTGGCACACGGGTAACTGTTGGGACTATTGTTGGTCTTATAGCTTCAGGGCATACCAAAAAAGACATTTTGCAATTATATCCATATTTAGAATCGGAAGATATTGATGAAGCGCTTGCATACGCTACATGGCGTGTTGAAGAAATTGATGTATCACTGGTACCAGAATCGGTATGAAATTATTGATAGACATGAATCTCTCTCCACAGTGGGTTCCAGTACTTGAAGAGACTGGATAGAAAGCTGCTCATTGGTCTAATATCGGTCAACCGGATGCAAGTGATAATGAAATATTTGAATACGCAAAATCTAAGGGATACACCATATTTACTCACGATTTAGACTTTGGAGCGATACTTGCTGCAACGAATGCGGAATATCCAAGTGTAATTCAAATTCGTACTCAAGATGTAACTCCGCAATATCTGTCTAAAATCGTTATTTCTGCATTGCGCCGCTTCGAAAAATACCTTAATGAAGGGGCTTTAATATCCATAGATGAAAAGAAGCTCAGAGCACGAATTCTTCCATTGAATAAGTAACTTTGCTACAAGAATTGACCATCTACAATGGTCTTTCGAATGCTTTTAGATTTGACTTCAATTCTAATCACCGAAGCTCTACCTCGTTAAAGCCATTTATGGTAAATTTAGGCGAAGGTGATCGGGAATTCCCGTAAAATCAGGATAGGCGATATTCTTTATTCAATCATTTTCTGTTGTTCTTCTCTGTGTCTTTGTGGCTCTGTGGTTTGAGTTATTCCTCACTCATACCTCAGCGCTTCGATCGGGTCGAGTTTCGAAGCTTTGTTCGCGGGATACATCCCGAAGAAGATGCCCACTATCACCGCAAAGCCGAATGAAAGCAGGATCGAACTTAGTGTAACGACCGACTGTCCTTCTGTTCCTCGTGCGAACCTTGGTCCCATCATACCTGCTCCCACGAACAGATTCCCCAGTGTGTTCGCGAAGAGAAATCCTCCCACGATACCTAAAAGACCGCCAACCAGAGCCAGGATCGTCGATTCTATCAGGAATTGCACAAGTATATCACGGCGCTTAGCTCCCACCGCCTTCCGAATGCCTATCTCGCGCGTTCGCTCGGTGACCGATACCAGCATAATGTTCATGATGCCGATACCACCAACGAGTAAAGCGATAGCCGCAATGCACGCCAGCATCAGTTTCATCGTGTTAGCGGTCTGCTCGATGGTCTCCTGAAATTGCTCCTGGCTGCGTATCCTGAAATCGTCAACCTTGTTGTGAAGTTCGAATAGCAGCTCTTCAAGATCGGTCTGCAACACTGGCGCGAGTTCAGAGGTCCTTGCCTGTATAAAAATAGCGTTGATCTGGTCGCTTCCAGTAAACCGTTTCTGCGCCGTGGTGAATGGTATCAATATCTGGTCATCGAAATCCTCCCAGCCAACGCGTCCCTTCTCAGTGAGCACCCCGATGACAGTGAATAGTTCATCCTTTATTCTAACCTCTTCACCTATTGGGTCTTTGCCATCGAACAACTCATCCACAATGGTCTTGCCAATGACGCATACCTTGCTCCAGTCGCTGACATCCTTGTCATTGAAAAAGCGTCCTGAAGCCAATTCCAGATTCCGAATGTACCTATATGGTTGTGAAGTCCCCATGATCGTCGTATCCCAGTATTTATCGAGGTATTTCACGCGTTCGTTGCTCCTTATCTGCGGGGCGACATTCTCCGCGCTGGCTATCTTGTTCTCGATAGCGATGATATCGTTGTAGGTTAAACCCGGCGATCTGCCGCGCCATTCAAGGGCTTCCTCCTTACTCTCAGCCCGGCTTGGAAATACCATCACAACATTAGACCCCAACTTTTCGATCTGGGACGTGATCTGCTGTTTTGCGCCCTCCCCTATGCCGAGAGTGCCTATAACAGCGGCAACGCCGATTATTATACCAAGAGTAGTTAGAAAAGTCCGCATCTTATTGCTCAGCAAACCTTTATAACCTGATGAGAAACCGGAGATCAAATTCCCGACAAAACTGGTTCTTCTATGAGCTTCCTTCTTTATTGGGGAGATATCTTCCGTTGTGTTGTGATTCAAGTTGTCTTCTATTTTCTTGCCATCCCTGATGTGAATGGTCCTTTCCGCGTAAAGAGCAACTTCCTTATCGTGAGTAACAAGGATTATTGTCTTCCCCTGTTTATGAAGTTCCTTGAAGAGCTCCATTATCTCCTTGCCCGAAGCGCTATCCAGGTTCCCCGTAGGTTCGTCGGCGAGAATAATTTGAGGATTGCCTACAAGAGCCCGAGCGATCGCTACTCTTTGCCGTTCGCCCCCTGACAGCTCGTTGGGAAAATGATTGGCGCGGTGCTCCAAACCAACAGCCTGCAATGCCTGCCGCGCCAGGGAACGGCGTTCTTTTTTGTTTACACCCGAATATAGTAAAGGCAATTCAACGTTAGTAATTGCGGCAGTCCTTGATAGTAAATTGAAGGTTTGGAAAACAAAGCCTATCTGATAATTCCGAATGTCGGAGAGCTGGTTGTCATCAAGGTTCTCTACGGGTTGACCACTGAGAAAATATTGCCCTGAGGTCGGTTTGGATAGACAACCCAGAATATCCATAAGCGTTGTCTTGCCCGAGCCTGAAGAACCCATGATAGATACGAACTCACCCTGCTTTATCACAAGCGAAATACCTCTTAAGGCGCGTACCTCTACTTCACCCATCCGGAAGGTCTTGGTTACATTCTCAATTCTTATTAAATCGGTCATGTTCAGCACGTTCTCCTTATTGTGGCGGCGGTCCCGGGTGTTGTCCTTCGCCGCTGTTAGCCGCCTTAGCATCAGAAGGTGATAGGAGTATCGTTTCTCCCTCCTTCAAACCTTCAGATATTTCTATATTTACATCCCCTTCCAGACCGGTCTTCACAGTCCGCTTAGTAATCTCGTTATCTACTTTTACCATGACTATCGACTGAGTTCCTTCCTCCTTTACTGCCTCCCGGGGGATTACCAGTGTGTTTTTAGCTTGTGATACAATGATGTCCAGGTCTGCGGTCATTCCGGGTTTGATCAAGCCTATGCCAGCGCCTTCCTTGATCTCGTTAGCTCCAGCCGGCGGCGCTTCCTGCTCTGATGGTTCTTCGGGAAGCTCGATCCCAAATTCCTTGAGCTTCGCTTCCATCGCCGCGCGTATCTCCTCCCTGCCGGCATGCTCCTGATACAGTTCCATCATCGCGCTTCTCATCTCTTTCTGCTGCTTCTCGTTAAGCTGGGAGAATATCTTTTCCATGGGTCTTCGCCTGGTATCCTGGTCTTCACTGGAAAAACTACCCGCCGCCGATCCTATTATCTCTATCTCTACAGGATATATTACTATATTATTCGATATAGTTCCAGTTGGTGATATCTTCCTGACTACACCTCTATAAACCTTTCCACGGATCGCGTCAAAACCAATATCTACAGGTTGCCCAATCGTTACTTTGCCAATATCGACCTCGTTTATTTCCGTTTTAACGAGGAGTTTACTGAGGTCCGCTACTGTCATAAGTACCGTGCCGCCACCCCCGTAAGCAGAAGTGCCCGATGTAATCATTTCACCCTCTTCAACATTTAAACTCACTATAACGCCGGTCATAGGGGATTTGATAACGATATTATCGAAAGTCTTTTCTCCCAGCTCCTGAGCCTGCTGAATGTTGCTTCCACCAAGCGTCAGCCATAACTTCTTCTCCGATAGCTGATATTGTATCCTGTTGTTATCATAGGATTTCTGAGCATCCTCGACTTCCTTCAACGCAATGAAACCCTTGTCATACAATTCCTGCATTCGATTTAGGTTCCGCTCACTCTCCTCAAGGTTCAAACGTGCTTGTTCATAAGAAGCTTTTGATTGAGCAATCTGCTGCGCTGTCGATGATTCCTGCTGCACCTGCGCTAATTTGTCCCCCTTCTGAACGCTGTCTCCCTCATCAACAAATATCTTCTTTACTTCACCCGAGAATTCAGATTTTATGTCCACGGTTGTGAGAGGCTCAACACTCCCGCTTTCAGTTATCTTGATTACGATGTCCCCTCTCTCAACGGCTGTTGTCTTTAATTGCTGATTCCTCTTGTTGTTGCCATTCGTGGTTACGAACTTGATAAAGATGATCGCGCATATAATTACTGCTAATATTATGACAGCTATCCAAATTTTCTTTTTC
>JAFGQG010000138.1 GCA_016935765.1 bacterium | reverse complement strand
TCCAAAGAAGAGATGACCCTAATCGACCGAAAGATCTAAGGTACGAGAGCTCCTTGTATCTTTGTGGAAAATGATTTCTACAGGGCCCACACGAACATAAAAAGATTAAACAGGGTCCATTACGCAATACATGCTCTAGAGCCATAGTCCTTATGGCCCTGTGTCACTCCTCGTTTCTAGTCACATATCTATACAAGAAACTCTGTATAGTTGCTACTGAACAATAAAGTAGCGGCGAATATGGTTGTTCTGACGCGTTATAATGGATTGGAAACATTAAGCTAGAGCTGCTCATTATACGCTATCGAAAGAGATAGAAACAGCATCTGGAGATGTAATTAGAAAGGAATATTATCATGAATATTCACTCATAATGCATGTGCAGATTCTGGGGAATTCAGCTACTCGCGACCTATAAAAGCGAAAATGATTGCAATAAACCTGTTTTTAGAAACCATTCCTTCAAAACTGTTGTACTCATGATTATTTTGACATTCATGATAATCGGGGTATCCGCAGCAGAAAACACATGTCCTGTATGTTCCGATGATTCAGTCAATCTTTCAGTTATACAGCATACTGGTGAAAACAGCAACGAGACCGCGAATAATTTGTCAATGGAGTATTCCTCCAGCATCTCTATTCCGGCATCTTCTTCAAATGGTGTAAAATTTATTGCACCTGACACTGCGACATATACATTTGTCATAAAAGGTGGTGCGGGAAAGGATATCAGTTGTACAAGTTCAAATCCTTACCCCTGTTGGTTTGCATTGCTATGTGTCTATAAGAATCGTTCGATTAAATGGGGCAGTGATATCCCTAATACGCCAGATAACCTGCTTCATCCCATTGACCCAGATTATCAACTTGGGAGTTTTGGCCCCTTTTCTTCGCTTGCAGTTGCGGAGGCCGCTACAAAAGGCGATTCTTTTAGTGTTAAATTGAATAAAGGGGATTATATACGCGTTATTTTTTATTCTGTCAGATCTCAATATGCACATAGTATGGGGGAAATGACTCTCGGTATTACTGGTACGAAAATCCAGGCGCCTCAACTCACTTCCTTAAATGCCGCTATGGTTTCACCAAATGAACTCGGCATCGGTGTGAAAGGGTCCTTTCCTTCATCCGCTATCGGAAAGCGGTACCTCACGATTAAAACAAAGATTAATGGGAAAAGTGTTCAGCAGAGGTTCGACGTCACTGAAGATACAACTCCGGGTAAAGAGTTCACGATTGGGTTAGACATCAATGGGAACATCATCCCGGAAAATACCAAGAGGATCGATCTCTCGAAAAAAGATGTCCCACGGTTTGAGGATAACATTAATTTTGCAGTAAAGGGTTTCCTTTCCTATGAAGGGGGAGTAGAATCCAACACGAAATCGAAAAAGGTTGACGTGCTGCTGCCTGTTGTTGTGCTGCATGGGTATATTGCTGAAACCCCTGATACTATCTGGAATCCCATTCTTCGTTTGATCGGTATTCCTCCTGCCTGTGATGTGAAGGGGTATCCGTACGGGGAACCGGTAAATCTCTCATGCAATAGTTGCGCCAATACAGCGAGATTCCGGAATAAAGCGTACTCCTTCTGTTATCAAAAACTCTCTGAAGCGTTAAAGAAAAATCACTATACAATTAAGAAAAGCAGTTCAGATACAAGATATATTACTCTCTGGGATCCAAAAGATCGGAGGATAGGGTATTCGAGCGTCTCGTATGCCACTGCGAGCGATATTAATTCTGATTTTACCCGGATAAGGGACCTTGTGAGGGACAACAGCTATGCGAATAAATTCAATATCGTGGCGCATAGTACCGGAGGACTAACCGCACGTTACTGGGCATTGCTGCATAGCGACTCGATATCCACAGTAATTACCGTGGGCACTCCCCATGACGGAATAACCCGGTTCTATGAAGAACCGTTTAAATCAAAGTATGAAAACAGGCCCGATTTCATTTCCAAGTGCTTGAAGACCACAGTTGGGGGGTCAACCGACAACACACTCGCCTGGTTCGTGCCGAAATGGGATGCTTTGGATGAGAGTCGGGTAACTGCACCCAAAGATCCGTCCAATCCTCTCTGTCCATTCTTTTCAAATTCCTATGAATGGGGCTTTACTTCAAAAGTCAAGTTCTATGTGCTGTATTCAAAAGGATTCGATACCCCATATGAGGTTGTGATTGAAGAACGTGAGAATGGATGGTATGATTACGTAAAAACCAGAAATGAAATCGGCGATGGGTATATCTACTGGAAAAGCGCAGCAGCCAAATATTCAGGTCCTGCAGGAGATACAGCAACATTTAAACGGATAGAAATACCGAAAACCGCAAAAAGTAAAAAACATGGAGAGTTGATGATAGATCCCTTTGTAAAAAAGGAAGTAATTAGCATCTTATTAAATAATTAACGATAAAAAACACTTTTTAAAGTGATTAATGGTAATGATCAGGAATGTATTTTACCAGACGGTAGACAGAGCTGTACAGGTAGGTCAGACAATATAATCCACTACAGACAAAGAGATTCATATATAGTAGCTCAAGGAAATAAGGAATACTCGACCTAGTCTATTATTGAGTGTATTACTCAACATTAACCAATACATATCACCCCCCCGTGTACATTAAAACAGGCGCATTATAACTCCCAATCACGAAAAAACCATAGCTGTTAATCGATTTGACATGATTACGAAAGCGCTGGAAGGTGCTAAAAAAATATTTGCGTCATGATATTCTTGTATATCGTACCGAACAATTTTTTCATTAAAATGATTTTCAGTTAGAGAAAAAAAATATCTCAATTGCTTATTTGGTCATTTTTTCATGAGATAGACCTGTTGCCCTTTGCCGAACGAATCGCTGAGCCCGGCAACGATATACCCCCCATCCTTTGTCTGGCGGACTGAAGTACCATACTCAGTACCGTCCCCGCCGTAATTGTTCGCCCACTCTTTCACGCTGTTCCCGTTTGTTTTTAATGAGATAAACCTGATAAGTCACCTAAAGATACATCAACAAGAGATTTTTTCAAAGCACGCCCGAATCAGGCGATGACTTCACCTCTCAAAGGGTTTTTTTTAATAACCGCAACCTCCCATTCCGGCAATTACGTATTTTACCCGATGCTGGCGGCGATGAGATGTATCATTATTACGAAACAGACGTGCTTATAACTCATGAAAGACGCACCTTCCCCAGTTTCCCGGAGAATAATCCCATATATCCATCAGGATTATAAGAATTGATCGATTTTTATAAACAATTCGAAATCCAGGAGGTCGAGGAATCCCATTTCATTTTTGGTAATAAGGATTATTCAATATTTCTTGATAAAATAAGGGATTTTCCGTGACTCTGTAACGTTACCGACCGGACGTAATTGTTCATGGCCACTTCGGGAATTTCAGGTATGCTAACTGTTCAGAATCCTGGTACATCACGGAATAAAGAGATATGATTGGACCCGGGTTCCAGCAGGACGGAATAGCAAAATCAATGAGATTTGTTTCCTCTATCGAGGCTAAAGTATTAATATAGGATAATAATATTGCTTAGTATGATACCGATTGCAGGGGGCATTGGTATCGGGGTTGTCTGGGGATGGCTGATGTGGGATAATCGTATCCTGAAGAATCCCCAAGAAGCAGCTCTATTCATCATCTTTTCCAGTTCTCTTCTCGGGGTTTGCATCTATTTCTATGAGGGATGGGTTGGGGTAGTGGCAT
>JAFGQG010000016.1 GCA_016935765.1 bacterium | reverse complement strand
GCATAGATCCAGATGTTTCTGATTTATTGATAAAAAATAGTCTATTTTTCAATAATTTTAATGATTTTGGTGGATGGGCTTACGCTATCCCTCCAGGTGTAAAAGAAATCGTAACAACAAATGTCAACGGGGATTCCTGCGACACCTTCTTCAACCTCTTCATGGACCCCTACTTCGCGGACACGGACAGTTATTTTCTCTCCGACAGTTCCCCCTGCATCGACGCTGGCGATCCAACCCTCCCCTGGGACCCGGACGGCACCCCGCCCGACATCGGCGCGCACTACTACGACCAGCGCGACTGGGTGAACCCCGTTCGAAGGGTTCCGCCACGAAAGCCAACGCTCTACCCCGGCTATCCCAACCCATTCAACACGCGCGTCACATTCGAGTACGAGCTCAACAACCCCCTCCAATACGTCGTTCTGAACGTCCTCGACATCCGCGGGAAGGTGGTGAACACCCTCGTATCCGCCTACAAGCCAAAGGGTTGGCACCGCGCGACATGGGACGGCAACGCCCCGAATGGCGAACCCCTCCCCAGCGGTGTGTACCTGCTCCGCCTGCGGGAGTACAATAGAAAGTACCTTCAGAAGGCGCTTTTAATTAGATAAACGGCGAATAATTGAAACAGGGGGGGACAGATTGATTGCAGAATATCGATTATTAGATCAACGATTTTAGAAGTAAAAAAGAAAACAATAAGTAGCGGCTGCGCTTTAGCCTGTCTACCGAGACACCCGATTGTGAAACACAGTATACTATTGCTTTAAAGTGTCTTTTGATATAGAATTGGAAATCTCCCCAGGTAAACCTGCGATTTTATAGCAATGAAAACTAAAAAAACAAACTCCAAGGGATTTCTTGCGTTATCATTCAGTTCTAGACTACTTTGCCGCATACGCGGGGTGCATCCCCACCGAGTGAATAATAAGCTAATAAGGTAAAAAATATTTGAATAGCCGGTTTTCTACTAAGGTAAAAGAAAAAAGCAAAATAAGGTCTAAAACAGGACATAATTATTTCCCAAAAGAGCAGAATTTTTTCAAATCTGTAAACCTTATTTTTTCTTAAAAGCTTTGCGGAGCAAAAATTCAACCTTAGTAGCCCGGCATCCCCCAAATCAAAAACCTTATTACCTTATTTTTCAAAAAGCATTTAAGAACAAACACAAAAACCAAACTCCCCCTTCCCCCAAAACCCTCCACCCGTCAATCGCGTAACCAGTGTAATCCATGTAATCAACTCAAATACTCCTCCCTTGTCATTTCGAGACCGGTCATTATTTTTTAAAGCGGTTTTCATAACACTCCATAACAGATAAATAAAATGAGACAATTATAACTTGTCGAGAAATCCATGTCAGTAATTACATATATGCATCGGTAAATGATCACCTTTATCGTGGAGTTTGTTTCAAACTCCCAAAACCAAACTTCCTGTTTGGTTAGATTTCTCACCCATGAAATAAGAGGGGTTCGAAATGACAATTTAGGGTTGCTTGTTGAGAATTCTATGTTATCAGTGTAATACAATGCAGGCCTTCCAAATTTTAAATTCCTTCACTTAACGATTTTAAATTTACGATTGAAAAGATAAAAAATACTAGTTTGTAAATGGAGTTTATACCATCGTAGATGGTCAATAATTGTAGAAAAATATTTCCTCCAATAAAACATCCTTGTAGAGGATGGATAAATAATAACCATCCTGGATACATAAGAATAATACACCTGCGCCTGGGTTTTAGACTTTCATTACTCACCATAACTTTAAAAATGAAGTTAAACCTTTGCATTCACTACAATATTTTTCTTGAATATCAATTCGATTTTGATATATTTTATACCAAAATTATACTGGAACGTTTGTTTAAAAAAATCATTACAAAAAAATGTCAAAATCGAACTTTTTTATAATAATCATTCTCCTATCATCAGCTTCTATCTGCTTGAACCCTTTTCATTCCATCGGTGGCGACTGGGAGTTCGAAACCGGGCTGAAATATAACGTCGTCCTCCAGAAAAGCGGGTACTTCGAAGCAGATACTTTCAGTTCGACCACAGAGTATATGTACTATTTTTCCCCCGAGTACGAAGCCGAGTTCGGAAATAATAAAATTACTTCGACCTCTCTGGTTTCAGCCGGCAGTAAAACGTTAAGAGGTCAGCTCGAATTAGAATACGAGTACAAATCCGATCTCATAAAATGGGAACTGAGCGACAGGATAGACGGCAGGTTGTATCATACTGCGGGGGAAAGCGACAGAACTTACGGGAAGAACTACCTGAAATCCTACTTTAAATTGTATAAAGGAAAATACGAGATCGGTAATACAGTCTGGTTAGAATCCAAAAGGTACAAGGTCCTCGATGATTATCGCTACAATTACGACCTGGCTAAGGTAGAGCTATCCGTAAGCAGGGAGTTAGGAGAGAACAATGAGCTTAAACTTTCCTACCAGTACGGAAGCCGCTCCGTTCAGGACTCGAGTGAGGCTAACTACAATAAGCACATCGGGAGGCTCTTCTGGGAAAGCTGGTTCGGGCTGGGGAACTTTGTCACGTTCGACCTCGAAGTGGAAGGAAGGGACTACCTGAGCCCCGGCGAGGAAGATGACTATAACAACATCTATGCTGTTTATAACGGGACTTACTATGTCGGTCTGGTGACCTCAATCTACTCGGAATACGAGTTCGAAAGCAGGGACTACGAAGGGGAGAGCTTCGTTCACAGCGATTATTACGTTCATAGTATAAACGCCGGTCCGCAATTCCAGGTATCCACACCCCTGCGACTGGGTTTCGCGCCACAGGTTGAATATGCGAATTCGGACTCAGCAGCATTTGGAGACGCCTATACCGAACTGGGAATCGAACTCCAGTTCGATTATATGAAATATAAGAAGATATGGGTAAATTTGGTTTACAAACCCGGATATAGATGGTATAATATTGAAGACGATATTTACGAAATGTACTCTAACTACTCCTTTCATGAAATCATGTTGCTGTTCGACTGGTGGTTCTTCAAGAATACGAGGCTGAATATCACCGCGACGTATTACCCCGAATCGCACGAAAACGATGAGGACGATATGACCACTTCGTATATCTCGGCGAAGGTGGAGTATGAGTTCTGACAGCCAATTGTCATGAGTGATTCAACAACAATATTATGGTTGAATTGTCAAGAGTTTTTAGCTGAGTTGTCCCGTGCTTCAGCTCGGGGAGTCGCTAGTATAGTATCAAACGGGGGTTTAAACCCCCTATTTATAATGCGTAATTGGAGTCCACGGCTTAAAGAGTCTGTCTCAAAATCAGCTTGCATTATATTAGCAAATATTTATATTTTTGTAAAGGATAGTTATAAAATAATGGAGGTTTATAAATATGAGTAATGAAATAAATGCCAGTTATGATCAGGTTTTTCTTTTTCCTCCTACATTGGAGGAGTTGGTTCCTCGAGAACATCCCGCCAGATTTATTCGTGAGTTTGTGGATTCAATAGATTTAATAGGTTTAGGATTTATTACAAGGAAATCCCATATTGGTGCTCCGAACTATTCTAGTGGACTATTACTAAAAGTGTGGCTTTATGGTTATTATAATAAGATATATAGCACACGAGGATTAGAGAGATTCTGTTATAACGATATTGGAATGCTTTGGTTAACAGGAATGAATCACCCGGATCATAATACTCTTTGGAGGTTTTTCAGCAATAACCGACCAGCATTAAAAAAGTTATTTATAAAATCAGTACAATTGGCTTCCGAGCTTGGGCTTATAGGTTTAGTTTTACATGCATTAGACGGGACCAAAATAGAGGCTGATGCTTCTTCAGACAACGCTTTACATAAGAAAATTCTAAAGAAGGATTTAGCTAAACTTAATAAGGAAATAGATAATTATTTTTCGACAGTTGAGGACCAAGAAGAAGCTGAATCGGGTTTGGAATATAAACTTCCTGAGGAGTTAAGGGATAAAATTGAACTCCGAGATCAAGTAAGATCGGGTTTGGAAAAGTTAGATAATGCTTCTACTTCTCATCTTAGTAATGTTGATGATGATGCCAGAATGATGAAGACAAATGGAAGAAAAAAATTTGCTTTTAATGCTCAGACAGTAGTAGATTCAGAAAAAGGATTAATAGTTGGTTCAGGGGTAACAAATGAGAATGATCGACATCAATTAGTGAACATGCTTGATGAAGTTAATGAAAACCTTGGTAACGTAGCCGATGAGACTTTAGCTGATAAGGGATACTACTCTGGTTTAGAATTAAAAAAAGCAAAAGACAAGGATTATGAAGTCCTTGTAAATATACCAAAACAGAAAGATGAAGATTCTGATTTTCACAAATCAAAGTTTGTTTATGATAAAGAAAAAGACGTTTTTATTTGTCCCAAGGGAGGGATACTTACCTTTGAACGAAAGGGTATAACTAGCAGGCTCAATAAATATAAAAAGTATGTTTATCGTTGTCGTGATTATAAAAATTGTCCCTTTCGTTCTCAATGTAGTAAGGATCCCAAAGGTAGAAGTGTTGCCATATCTGAGTATTCTGAAGCAACGGAACTCCAGGAAGAAAAGCAAAGGTTAATTGCTAACCAGAAATTGCTTTCCAGAAGGAAAACGATTGTTGAGCCAGCTATAGGAGTAATAAAAAATGTTTTAGGTTTTAGAAGGTTTAATTGCCGTGGATTAAATGGTGTTTGTGCTCAATGGAACCTTATTTGTACTGTTTATAACCTTAGAAAGGTAGTGAAATTCGCATAGAACTAGCTATTTTGTTTTGTTCTTTCAAATCTAATTAAGATTCCCAATAATATTCGCCATTTTATTTGAAATATCATATTCTATTTCAAAATTCTGTTATATTAATAGTAATTTGGGAAATCAGGAAATAATTATAGGGCAGACTCTTTAGTTCGGGGATGAAATAAGCCCCCTCAGAGAGGGTTTCAACCCGGAAAAAATTCAACCTGATTATGATAAATAAATAAAAGGAAAAAAGGCAAATTATGAAAAATAAAATCCTGCTTTATAACGGAAATATATATGCAATGGTGAACGGTGAAGAGAGATACAACGCTATCCTGCTTAATGGCGATACGATTGAAGCTGTTGGGGATTCACTGGCACCCACCGAGGAATACCAATGCATTGACCTGGATGGTAAAACTGTGCTCCCCGGTTTTTCAGATTGCCACGTGCACTTCTTCCAGACAGGTTTGAAGCGAATGTTCGTCGATTGCACCCGGCTTTCCAGTATCTCTGAAATCCAGGAGAGAGCTGCGTTTCTGAAGGATAAATACAGCTTTGTGCCAGGCTGGGGTTTCAACCCGGAAGCGGTTGCGGAAAAGAGAGCGCTGACCCGTTCAGACCTCGATGCTGTCTCTACCGTGCTCCCCATTTATATCCGCCGTGTGGACGGTCACTCTTCCTACCTGAATTCAGCGGCGATCAAAATGGTCGAACCGCTTCTCCATAAAATGACGGGCGCTTCGCGGTTGAACGAAGGAGTTGTAACCGCGGAAACTCATGAGTTCGCGGACCTCTTCTTTCTCAGACTGACCGACAAAGATACGCTTACCGAAGCAGCGAAATATGTTGAGAAAGAAGCCCTGAGTAAAGGCGCAACATGCATCCATGCTCTCACTCCCTTCCGTGAATGGACCGAGGTTCTGCTTGAAATCATGGACGGCCTCTCGATAACACTGGTTCCGTTTTGCCGCACGATGAACGTCGCCGAGGTTATCGAGATGGGAATGAGCAGGATAGGCGGATGTCTTCTGATCGACGGCTCGTTCGGGTCGAGGTCCGCCGCGCTCTTCGAACCGTACAGTGACGATCCCGGCAACCGGGGAAACCTTTATTTCTCCGACGAGGAGGTAATCAAATACATGCGGGAAGCGAATAACGCGGGATTGCAACTCACCATGCACGCCATCGGTCCGCGGGGGATAGAGCAGTATTTAAGGTGTATTGAAAAGGTAATTGGAAAGGTCGAGGGAAACCGTTACAGGCATCGGCTCGAGCATTGCGAACTCCCCACCGAAGCTCAAATCAAGAAGATCCATGAGCTTGGAATAATTTTGAGTATGCAGCCTGCGTTCGAATACTACTGGGGAGGCCCGTCCGGTATGTATTACGAAGCCCTCGGCGGAAGGTGGAGAAAAACGAATCCTTTCAAGCGCATTGTGAGTGAGGAAATTACTGTCATAGGCGGTTCCGATTCCTATGTAACTCCCATCGATCCCTTATTGGGAGTTCATTCAGCGGTCAATCACCCGAACCCGGAAGAAAGGGTGAGCGTTTATCAAGCGCTGCAATTCTTCACCAAAAACCCAGCTCACGCGGCGTTTTCTGAATCCGAATATGGCGTTCTGCGCAAGGGTATGAAGGTCGACCTGGCAATATTGGAGAGCGATCCATTCAGTATAAATCCTTCAATGATCAAGGATATAAATATATTTGCTACGGTAATGGACGGAAAATTGCATAGCGAGAAAGACTTTTATTGACTTATATGAATAGTAACGTATCTTAACTTTAGTTCACGTTTCTGTTATTATTCTGTTAGATTTAAACACTGAAATTCAGTTCTGGTGCCATGGTTAAAAATGTAAAAATACTTGAGAGATTCAACAGGGAGCAAATAAAAAACGAGGATTTATCCTATGAAGAATCGCTGGCTATATTCAATTCTTTATATGAAGAAGCGATCAATTTGAAAGTGTTTTCTTCGCAGAACATAATGGAAGGCTTTGAAGCAATCCTCGAAATAGCGAAAACAATAAACAGTATACCATAATGGTACAAAAGTTACTAAAAAAGCTTGCTTTCGCTCTGGACAAAGAAAAGATTAAATACATGATTATCGGGGGTCAGGCTGTTTTGCTGTATGGGTCGCCCCGCCTGACTATGGATGTTGATATTACACTGGGTATTGACACGGATCAGTATAACAGAATTGAGGTATTGTGTACTAATTTAAACTTGACAATTCTTCCAGAAAACCCAAGGGATTTCGTAGAGGAAACCAAGGTGCTACCGGTGAAAGATGCTGAATCAAAATTCAGGATCGATTTTATTTTTTCTTTTACTGATTATGAGAAGCAAGCTTTAAAAAGAGTTAACAAGATTCTAATGGATTCCTATCCTGTAAAATTTGCTTCTTGTGAGGATGTAATTATTCATAAAATGTTTGCAAGTAGAGCAATTGACCTTGAGGATGTCAAATCGATCCTGTTAAAAAAATATGATGACATTGACATTAAGTATTTGAAAAATTGGCTTAAAAAATTTAATTTAATACCTGGAAAAGAAGGAATTTTAGTGAATTTTGTAACTTTACTCGAGGAAACGAATCCCGAGATTTAACAATGAATAGTATAAATATGTGGAAAATAATTTTATTTTGACAGGGAGGCAGTTATGGAAAGAATAAAGATAGCGGTATTTGTTTCGGGTGGCGGAACGAATCTGCAGGCAATAATCGATGCTGTGAATAATGGCGCTCTCGATGTTGACATTAATCTTGTGCTCAGCGACAGAATGGATGCCTACGCTCTCGAGAGAGCGCAAAATGCTGGCATATCCACTGTTTATATAAACAGTAAGGATTTCAAGGAGAGGGAGGATTTCATCGACCGCTTCCTTCGGCTCATGGAAGAATACGATGTTAATTTCATCGTTTTAGCGGGTTATATGAAGAAGGTACCTCCTGAGCTGGTCAGGAAATTCTGGGGGAGAATGGTAAATATTCATCCCGCGCTGATCCCGGCTTTCTGCGGAAAAGGCTATTATGGAATGAAGGTGCATCAGGCGGTCATTGATTACGGTGTCAAGATAACGGGGGTTACTGTCCATCTCGTTGACGAGCAATACGATCACGGCGCTATTGTGGCGCAAATGGCAGTGGAAGTAAGGGACACTGACACGCCGGAAACACTCGCGGAAAGGGTGCTTGAATACGAGCATAAAATTTACCCGCTAGCTCTCCAACTCTTCGCGGAAGGAAGAGTAGAGATAAAGGGAAGGAAAACATACATAAAGGATAAGTAAGATGAAAGAAGTACTGGAGACCAACATAAGCAATTACCCGCTGATAAAGCGGGGTAAAGTAAGGGATATTTATCAACTGGACGACGAAAGGCTGCTGATAATAGCGACTGACAGGCTCTCGGCATTCGATAGTATTTTACCGAACGGGATTCCCGGGCGCGGCAAGATCCTGACGAAAATGTCGGTGTTCTGGTTCAAGTTCATGGAGGATATCGTGCCCAATCATCTGTTGGAGTGGAGAGCAGATAAATTTCCCGCTGGATTAAGTGATTGGAGGGATGTTCTCGAGAATAGGTCGATGATAGTCCATATTGCGGATAGAATTGACGTGGAGTGTGTGGTTCGAGGCTACCTTGCAGGTTCCGGTTGGCGAAGTTACCAGGAAACCGGCACTGTTTGCGGGATCGACCTTCCGGGCGGGTTATCCGAGTCGGCCAGGTTTGAGAATCCCATTTTCACCCCCTCGACCAAGGCGGAATCGGGACACGATGAGAACATCAGTTATGAGCGAATGGCTACGATAATCGATAGCGACCTCGCGGAGAAGATACGCGACGTCAGTCTGAAGATATATCAGAAAGCCTCTCAGTATGCTATTGAGAGGAACATGATAATCGCTGATACCAAGTTCGAGTTCGGGTTGTCGGATGGCAAGTTGATACTCATAGACGAGATATTATCCCCGGATTCTTCCAGGTTCTGGGACCTTGACACCTGGGAGGAGGGAGTTCACCAGAGAGCTTACGACAAGGAGTTCATCAGAACGTACCTGAGGAATATAGGCTGGCAGGGTGATGGTGAGATACCCACGCTGCCGGATGATATCATACAAGCCACGCTTCAGAGGTATCAGGAGGCTTATGAGAGGCTGGTTCCCGAGGATTTCTTTAACCATTAGGACATTGGATTCGAGTAATTTATGTTCGATCCGTTGATAATATTTGAGGCGCTTGGCGGTTTGGCTTTGTTCCTGTACGGGATAAAGTCGGTAACGAAGAGTCTTGAAGCTTTAGCAGGCGCTTCGCTGAAATTGATACTGACCAGGTTGACCCGAAGCAGGTGGCGAGGCTCGCTGGTAGGTTTTGCCACAGCGGCGGCAGTGCAGTCCAGCGGCGCGGTAATGCTGCTCCTGGTAGGGTTCATCAACGCCGGTTTGCTTACCTTGAACGAAGCCCTCGGAGTCGCTCTAGGCGCGGGTATCGGAACCACAATAACCGTCCAGCTTATAGCGTTCAAGCTTACCAGGTTCGCCCTCATAATCGTCCTGGCAGGCTTCGTCATGTTGACATGGTGCAAGAGGGACAAGGTAAAAAATGCCGGGAAGGTGATATTTTCGTTCGGTTTGATATTTCTCGGCATGAGATTGATGATGCAGTCCATGGAAGCTGTTCATGGTTCAAACGCGCTATTAAGCTTAGTTGAGTTCCTGAAAGTGCAGCCCTTCTGGGCGTTCATCCTGGCTATCGTACTCACCAGCCTCTTCCAAAGCAGCGCCGCGTTTCTCGGTATAATCCTAACTCTGGCATTCGAAGGATTGCTGACATTCGAAGCGACCATACCATTCATCGTGGGAGCTAATATTGGGTCGTGCGCTACAGGCATCATAGGCAGCATCAACGCTAAGGAAAAGGGTAAAAGGGTTATCTGGGCGGAATTAATCATGAGAATTGCGATAGCTATTCTCTTCTTCGTATTTAAAAAACCGATAGTGGCTTTCCTATACTATATAGGGTCTTTCGTGCCTTTTTCCGAAGCGCGTTTGGTAGCTATCGGACACACATTCTACGGACTGGTCGCAGCAATTATATTCCTGCCGTTCATCACCCCTGTCGCGCGGTTGATGAAGAAGCTTTTTCCAGCTAAGGGTGAAGAGAAATTCGGTCCTTTGTACCTCGATTATAACGTTCTGGACAACCCGCCTATGGCGCTTGGTCAGGCTGCCCGTGAAGTCATCAGAACCGGGGATATCGTCTTTAAAATGCTGGAAGATATGGAAACGGTAATAGATAAGAACGACGAAAAGCTGCTGAAGGAAATTATTAAGCGTGATGATGAGATCGACCTATTGCAGGAGCAGGTCACCTCTTACCTGACCAAACTGAGTCAGCACGAACTTGATGTTTCGGAATCAAGAAAGGAACTCGAACTAATAAACATTGTCCTGGACCTCGAACATATCGCGGATATCATTAGTAAGAACATAAGCCAATATGCTGCGAAGAAGATCGAATACGGTTACTATTTTTCTGACGAAGGATACAAGGAGGTTAAGTATCTGGAAAAGGAAGTGAAAACGAATTTACAAATGGCTTTAGATGCTATTCCAATGAGGGATAAAGAGATAGCGCTGCAAGTGATAAAGAAGACAAAGTTCATCGTCGAGGAGCAGAGAAGGCTGTACAGAAGCCACCTGGAAAGGCTGCATAAGGGTTTGAGAGATTCGATAGAAACAAGCACCATACACCTCGACCTCCTTTCGGACCTTAACCTTATCAGCTTAACAACTTCCTATATTGCTTATGCGATACTTGAAAAAGTATGAAAAAAGATTTTGCGTTAGTTTTTTTATTGCATATATTCTTTCGAAATAATTTTAGGGAGCAATTATGAACTTGATAAAAATGCCGAATCCTCGCAAGGACCTGACCGCTCTTACCATAAGTGTGATTGTTTTTATGGTTTTGATGTTGATCTGTGTTATTGTAAGGCTTCCTCAGAAAACATGTACTGTCATTGGTCTAGGGGAAAACCTCAGCTGTTTCGTCAGCGCTCTGTTCATTGCTATCCTTCTTCTTTTGTGGCTGGTTTACAGGTTTTGGAGAGTCCCGGTAGCTAAAGCTCCCGATTGCGAAAGCATTCTTGATAGCATCAGCCCTGATGTGTTCATTATCGTGGACCCCGAGCGGAATATTCTCATGTGTAACAGTTCAGTGAAGCGAATGTACGGTTACGAAATGGATGAAGTGATCGGTCAGAAAACTGAAGTTTTATATTTTGACAGAAGGATCAGTCCTTCCCGTCCTCACGAGATCTACGACGCCCTGGAAAAGGATGGTTTTCATATTGGTATTGCGACCGGCAGAAAGAAGACCGGAGAAACCTTTCCGCTGGAGATCATTACCGGAAATTTAAGCGGTTATTCAGGAGCAGTGCTTCTCCTTCGGGACATTACCGAGCGAAAGCAGGCTGAAGAAAAATTGAAGCATACTCTCGATGAGCTTGCGCGTTCGAACAAGGAGCTTGAAAGTTTTGCTTATGTTGCGTCTCATGACCTTCAGGAGCCCTTGAGAAAAATAACGGGATTTGGCAAGCTTTTGCAGGAGTCTCTGGAGGGCAAATTGGATGAAGACCAGGCAGAAAACCTTGATTATATGCTGGATGGCGCAAATCGTATGCACAGGATGATAGAAAGCCTGCTTACTTACTCCAGAATTTCTACCCGGGGAGACGAATTTACAAAAGTGGATCTGAATGCAATAATCGAAAACCTTAAAAAGTTTGAGTTGTGTACCCTATTGGAAGAAACAGGAGGCGAGATCAAGCTGCCCGAACCTTTGCCGGATATTATGGGAGACCGCGCGCAGCTGCATCAGCTTCTACAGAACCTTATTGGTAATGGCTTGAAATTCCATAAAGAAGGCGTTACTCCCAAAGTGATTATAACAGCGCGAAATGAACTTGTAAATATGGTAAAAGTTGAAGTGAAAGATAACGGTATCGGAATAGATGAAAAGAACCACAACGATGTATTTATGATGTTCAAAAAGCTGCATCCAAGAGGAGATTACGAAGGATGTGGACTTGGACTTGCTATCTGCAAGAAAATTGTTATGCGTCATGGAGGTATCATTGGAGTTGAATCAAACCTTGGTAAAGGATCGACTTTCTGGTTTATGATACCCTCCGCTTATGATAATAATGCTAATAAAGAGAAACAGAACGGTAAAGCTTAAAAAAATGAAAATCGAAGAATTATAATTTAAGTTAATAAGAGGGAGTACAATGGACGTTTTGAAACTAAAAATACTTGTATGTGATGATGACCCTGTAGATCGTAAACTTATGCAGGCGTACTTATCAAAGATCGAGGATATTGAGTCTGAGGTTCTCGAAGCAGGCAGCGTTGAAGAGATAAGGGACTTTTTGTCAGTCGAGGATATTGATCTCATTCTCATGGATGTGCAAATGCCTCAAAAATCCGGAATGGATTGGCTGGAAGAGATCGTTGACAGAGATGTTGCCCCGGTCATTATTATCTCCGGCTATGGCTCGGAAGAAACCGTTGTAGAAGCTATCAACAAGGGCGCTTATGATTATATCTCAAAGGCATGGCTGTCACCTGAATCACTTAAGCGAGGTATTTACCGGGTCCTGGAAAAAAGTATGAAACAGCAACAAATCAAGAAACTGTTCGGCTTTCTGAATATCTGCCCGAATTGTAGAAGAATTCAGGATGAGAACGGCGTTTGGAAACCCCTGGAAGAATATATCGATGAGCATTCGCAGGTGGTTACTCTGAGCAGGCTCTGTCCAATTTGCGCAAAGAATATTGCAAAGTAAACGAATTCAAAAAAACTGGAGAAACTCGATTAATAACTTGACAGATTAGATAGATAATGATAAATTTATGGTAATAATGAGAGGCGGTTTTGAATGGCGATCGAAATAATCATTTTTGGAATTGCTATTTTACTTTTAACATGGGTTGTTGTTAAGATCAACAATAACATCAAGGAACTTCACGATCAGATTGAATTGCTTAAGAAGAGAATATCAGTTATAAACTCCCGTCTGGTAAACATCCCTGCCTACAACTCAAAGAATATTGACCGTGTTGAAACTAATACGCTACGTTCCACCGATGATCCCAAACGCTATTGGAACAAGGATAATAAAGAAGCTCAAGTCGAACAATACCTTGAAACCAAGCATAAACTCGGTCTGAAAACGGTTTGTTCACATTGTGGAGAAGAATACGATCCTGAACTTGATAAATGTCCCCAATGCCATTATCTTAATGTCGAAAAGTTCGGAATACAGAAGAAGGATAAAAAGGATTGACACCTGTTCTTCGTGAAAGCCTGTTCTTCTGTAAACCATGGTAAAATCGATTGCCGATTACAGAATATCGAATAGCGATTTGTGAGGTAAAACAGCAAATATTTCATTCCGGAAATCTTTAAAACTGAATTTTTGATATGTCTTCCCCAAATTATTCTCCAGAAGTCAGTGTAATTATCCCTACATATAACAGGTGCGTCTTTATAGAAAAGGCTGTCGATTCTGTTTTGAACCAAACCTATCCCAACATTAAACTTATAGTCATAGATGACGGTTCCACCGATAGCACGGGAAAGCTTCTTTCGAAATACGGTGATAAAATCATTTATATTTATCAGCAGCATCAAGGGGTAAGTTATGCGAGGAACGCGGGTTTAAAGGAGAGCGAAGGAGAGCTCATCACCTTTCTCGACTCGGATGACCTCTGGCTCCCCCGAAAGATCGAGGCGCAGATAGACCACTTCAGGGAGAACCCTGAAAGCAAGATATGCCAGGTTGAAGAGATCTGGTATAGAAAGGGTATCAGGGTAAATCCCCGTAAAAAACATGAATTGAAAAGCGGGTGGATCTTCGAAGACTGCCTTAGAATATGCATGGTGAGTCTATCAGCGATAATGTTCAAAAGGGAATTATTCGAAGACGTCGGATACTTTGATGAATCCTTTCCTGTATGCGAGGACTACGATTATTGGCTGAGAGTGGCATACAGGTACCCGATACACGTGGTAAGGGAGAAGCTTGTGGTTAAGCATGGCGGCAGGGGAGATCAACTCTCCAGGCAGCATAAAGGGCAGGATAAATACAGAATAAAATCGATCCTGAAACTTTTGGATTCGGGGGTACTTAATGAGGAACAAACAGAGCAGGCTATCAATGAATTAAAAAGAAAAAGCAAGATATATGGAGAGGGGTGCATAAAGAGAGGGAGGTTCGAAGAGGGGGTATGGTATTTGAATCTGGATAGAAATTAGATTTAATCATGATTCAACCTGAAATTCGTACGCTATAAAATTGCTGACATCAATGTTGAAAATTTGAAATTTACGCGGGTTATTATTTTGAATAATAGTGCTATACCTGATTCAAATGGTTTGGTTATAAATGTGACCAGGACAAATAGGCTATCTAACAAACGCGCAGCAGGTCCAGATGAAAAAAAACCGATAGCCCATGCAATAAAGTTCTTCTTGGAAAAAGCCATTCCGAACACTCGCTAACAAAAAGTCTTACCATTAAAATAATGAAGGTAGTAAAAAAGTATTTGCATTTTATTCTTGAGTATTTAATTTTGTTGAAATTTTATAAAGGTTTAATATATGGAGTATTACAATGATTAACGTTTATAGAGAAGGCATAATTCTTGAACCGACAAAACTGAAATTTGAGAACCAGGCGGTTTTAAATCCAGCAGTGGTGCAACATGGGAATACCCTGCATCTATTCTACAGGGCGGTGCGAGAAGGTAACTATTCTACCATTGGTTATTGCCAATTGAACGGACCCCTTGAAGTTGTTGAAAGGGTAAAGAACCCGGTTTTGGTCCCGGAATTCGGTTATGAAAAACAAGGGATAGAAGACCCCAGAGTAGTGTTTCTCGATGGAACATACTATATGTTCTATACTGCTTACGACGGTAAAAATGCCCTGGCAGCGTATGCAACGAGTATAGACCTGGAAACATGGGAAAAGAAGGGAATCATTACGCCTCTGATCTCTTATGACGAAGCAGAGGACATTTTTCGGTCATCGAAGCTTAAGGAGAGGTATTTCTTCTTCGAATCCTATTATAAGGATATAGTTGGGAAGGACGTTCTCCTGTGGGAAAAAGACGTGTTTATATTTCCCAGGAAATTCAATAATAAATTCGCGCTGATTCATAGAATTTTACCCGATATTCAGATAGTATATTTTGAAGATTTCAAGCAATTGACACTCGATTTTTGGAAAAAATACCTGGAGAATCTAAGTAATTATGTCGTCCTAGAATCCACTTACGGTTATGAATCCAGAAATATCGGGGGCGGAGCCCCGGTAATAGAAATGGAAGAAGGGTGGCTCATGATATTCCATGCGGTGGAGGATACGAACAACGGCAAGATATACCACGCGAGCGCTGCTCTGCTGGATAAGGATGACCCGGGCAAAGTCATCGGTCACTTGAAAAAACCGTTATTCTCTCCGACCGAGGATTATGAAAGAACGGGAGATGTCAGCAATGTTGTATTCCCAAGTGGTTTGGCAGTTTTCGGTGAAAAGCTTTACATATACTATGGAGCTGCAGACAAGAGAATAGCTGTGGTTTCAGTTTATCTGAATGAACTTATTCAAGAGCTTTTGGCGACCTCGCTGGAATTAAAACCCGAGATCGAATTTTTAGCCGACCAGGTTTTCAAGGCTGCGCTCAAGGAAGAGATAAGTATTGCTCAACTCAAGCAATTATTGAACCAGGACGAAGCATTGTTGCTGATGGCGGTGGGATGGTTAGCTCAAAGGAACAAAATTTTTGTCAGGTACGACCGGGATGAGATAAAAATAAGTACTGAAGAGTAAAGTTAAATCGCAAGGTATAGGGGAATTTGGGTTAGTTTTTAGCGTTCCACCTGTCTTTGAAGTATTTAATCTGAATGACAGAGTATTATTCTCTTGCTTTTTTGCAGATAATCATTATATTATGAATTAATTGATGTATAGTCTGGAAGAGAATAGGTAAAAGTACAAGAATCAGACACTTCACTCCTCTTATTTTAATCCCAGAAGAATTAATTTAATTTGTATTAAGCCGCATTGCGTATTTTGCCAATGAACCATTGAGAACTATTAAAAAAAAGGATGTGTGATATGAGAAATTATATGTGGATCATGTTTATGTTATTTGTCTTCACCATTATTCCCGTTAGTGTTTCCGCACAATGGACGTGGAATGTGGCGGTTATAGACACTTTCGTAGGTGCTGAAGACGCTACACATGGAAACGGCGTTAGCGCGGTTAACGCTATATACCATGACGGCGCAATTCACTTAGCTTTCGATATCGGTGACAATGTCGGAGTGTGGGGAAATCTAACGGTTTATGCAACGCGGACCCTGTCGGGTTACGTGATGGATACGCTCGCCAATACACCCTACTGGGCAAACCAAACGGCAATCCAATTTAATGAAAGCGGCGAACCGTGGGTGTATGCGGAATATCCCCAGGGTCACGACAACGGGGTTTGCGCCTATCACAAAAGCGGCGGCGTCTGGACTACATACCCATATATCGACACTCCTGCCTATAATACTAAAGTGATTGCGGCGGCGGAAAACACGATCGGCGAGATTGGATTCGCATATCTGGGTCAGATACCGGGAATCGCCGGTTCACAGAGGCTCCGTTATGCTCGATGGGACGGAACTTCATGGACAACCGAAACCCTCTTCGAAGACCCGGATTATATCCACCGCACGCAATCGTGCGTCGTTTATGCAGATAGCGGTATTTATTTGAGTTTCATCGTGGGAAGTTTCTCCCCGAATGTGTCCGATCTGCATGTATTGCGAAGGTCGGGGCTTTCCTGGAGCACCGATTTCACCGACGCCTTGCCATTCACAAGTTTCATAGGCAATGAAAGGGGGGTAATGGGTGTATCCAATACGGGGCAAATACATCTCTGGAGAAGCGCTACAGGATATACTCGCTATTTTTACAAATCCCCAACTTCGTGGACATCCGTCCCGGTCGATACGATGTATCCATGGGGTGTAAGTTATGGAAATTTCATCGTGGGAACCAATATCCAATTCTCGTCCGACAATACGGCGTTTATGATGGTATCGAATGTCTTGGAAAAACATTTATGCTGGCGAAAAGCCGATGGCAGTTTCGGGGGCCTCGGTCTTGAACTGCCATACCCCGGCACCGGCTGGAATTGGGGAATTCACGACTTTGTGATTACTCCGGATGACTCCATGCACATCTTTTATTCGTATGGCATCGCTTCACCGTCATGGATGCCGAACGTTTTCCTGGAAGCCACAGCATACATAGACGACATTACATCAGGGATTGACGAAGCAGCATCGGTCAAACCAGACCGGTTGACGGTAAAGATATATCCGAATCCATTCAATTCCGCAGTGCACATCTTCACTCCCCCAAAGGCGAACCTGGAAATCTTTGATATCAATGGTAAGAGGGTTGCAAAAATTCCTGGTGGAAACCAAATTTGGGAACCCAATACTTCAACCGGTTCCGGAGTATATTTTGTAAGAACGAATGTTGGAGATAAATGGTCTGAAACAACGAAGGTTATTTATTTGAAATAAAACTAATGGAGTAATTTTAAACACTTCATGTAAGGAAATACTGGGTTCTATTTTCTTTCCGGAATCCGAGAAAGTATAAAGAAACAGATAAAAACCATAGAATCTTCACAGTCCCTTTGTTAATATTTTTTGCTTTTTAACTTTTGGTTTTTTGCTTTTGCTTTTTTGTCCCGGATCCCCGGATTGCCGGATTCCCGTATCCCCCTTCTATCCTACCTATTGGGTACGGAGT
>JAFGQG010000137.1 GCA_016935765.1 bacterium | reverse complement strand
TTTCACAGATTAAAAGATGGGAATTTTATCCCGCGCCGCCGCCCCCGCTGCTTGCGCCGCCACCGCCACCGCCTGACGCTCCGCCACCAGAACCCGACGCAGAACTCATGCTCGAAGAGGTCGTCGCTATCATGCTGGAAAACGCGGCGCTGAAAGCCTCCGGAGAAAAAGCCTCTCCGGCGTCGCCATGATATACGTACCACGGAACATAACCGCGATAATTGTCCGCGGGTATGAAGGCTGCAAGCTCCTTATAAATCTTCTGCGTTACTCCCAGCACAGCCCCATAGACAAAATAGTCGCCCAGGTTATTCAGCAAATTGCTCCGGTCAGCGTTCCTGAAATGATGCTTGACCAGGTATTTTCGCAAGGCTTTCCACCGCCGGGCAAGCAGCTCCCCCTCAAAAGTCCGGTGCTGAATGAAAAATGACAATATCAAGACTATTATCGCCGCGCCTCCAATAACCATAGCCCATTGACGCACTAAGTATATACCAACCCCAGTTAAAAATAACATGATAATACTGACCGCAACCGAATAAAGCATACCCCTCGTACTTCTCTTATCATACCACCCCTTCGAATCCGCTTCTGCTTTAACCTCCAGCCGCCACTTAGAGAAAAATTTCACGAACTTTCTCCGCTTCTTCTTCATCTTCTCGAGGTTTAAGGAGTCGTGACCCTCTGCGATCTCTTCGAAAATAAAATCGATCAGCTTTCTCTCGAATCCAAGCAAGTCCCCGGAATGGTTTTCTAAATGCTCCCTGTCGAGGTCCCAGTAATACCGGCTGACTTTTTTTAGCTTTCCGAACAAATTTTTCTTTTCTTCCTTCTCTTCTCTCATGGTAAGGAAGCCGCGCTTCGCGAGGTCGAACATCGTGCCGATGAGCGCTCCCCCTACAACCGTTCTGAAATTCAGCAAATATTCCACTAAGGCAGGAGGAGTGTGAGACGGTATGTCATAAGCCATTTCAACGGGTGGAGGCAATTGGGGTCTGCTGCCATATTTTCTGTATAACGCAAACCAAACGATTAAACCAAGAGCAGCAACTGCAATTACGACCCATTTCCCATGCTCCATTCTATTTTGAAGGGCACTAGCTCGCTCGCACGCTCTTTTCCGCCTCAAATTCGCCTCCTCAGCCCACCCGGCCTCTTCCTCCATTATCTCCTCCCTGACCATCTTCGAACTCCGTGAGATACCCGTGAAAATCTCCGGCGGATAAAGGGCTCTTACCTCGAAATACTCGTGGGCTGGAACCTTTTCACAGGTGGCTACTATTGTACCATCGCTCTCTATTCGCGACTCTCCCCACAAAGGTCCATGTCACCACTCATTGATCTGCTCCCTCTCGACACTTGACGGCGGCTTTATACTTATCTCAACGTTATGGTTCGGTTTACTCCATTCCTCGCTGATGAACTTGTAATATAAAACAGCAGCATCCTGGTAACCCTGAACAGCGTTCAAGGCTTTATACCTGAATTCAAAAGTCCTGGATTCATTTCTCGCAGAATAGTACCATTTGATCTCCATGCTTTCATCTTTGCGGGTAAGCTGGTATGACCCGGGTTTCTCACTATTGGAAAGCTCGTAGGGGATCCCGTTTTCGAGCACCTGAAATCCGGAAAACTTCACCTTGCCTGATATTGGCATTTCTCTGTAAGCATAACTGAACACTCCGATAAAATTGTAGGTCCGCCATTCCGTGACCTCCATTTCGCCGTTCGGCATGAGTTGCGCCTCTATCAGGGTTCGAGTAAGCACGTAGTTCTTATCGGCACTAAAAGCTTCCCGAATCCCCCAAAAACTCGTAAAAAGCATTAATATTTGGATTACTATAAGAACCTTAAAAGCTTTTGAATTACTCATTTTTCTCCTCGATTCATAGTATTCATTTTATCTACAATAATCATTCGTATCATTTTTTACAACTAATCTATACATGAAACCAATTTATTTAATGGTTCAATTTAAGCTATCTTCATTTTCCTTTCCGACCTGGGCGCTAAAACCGAACACCACCACGAATTCGCCGTTTCCTCCACCGATACCGAAACCGATATCGAAGCTGCCCAGACTGGGGACCACGCTGCTCGAACCGAATCCAATTAGAAAATTCGAGTCGTAATACGAAAGCCCCATTCTACCGAGGACTTTCCCCCTGCGGGTTTCAAAGGCAGTCCCCAATATCCACTCCGGTTCCAGGACCGCAGAGACCTCATCGTTGTCATACCCGCTGATGTATTCACCCGGTGGAAGGGTCGCCCCTATTTGAAAGCCGATTTTAAGGATGTCGTTCTGCATGAGAAGAGCGGTCACTAATTCTGCCGGGTAGTGCAGATCGAATTGACCGTGTGCATCAGGCGCGAAGTACGGGTTTTTGCAACCGGCGCTCAGCCAATCTCCCGGGGTGAATCTCATCGCGATCGAATAGTCGAAATCCGAAACTGTGTCAGGAACGAATGAGTATTGAACACTTCCCCCAAAACCGTAACCGGTCAACTCCGCGGTTCCGCCCTGCTGGCTGTATCCGGTAACGCTTGCCGTATCGCTTAGAATGTAGTTCGAGCTGGCGCTGCCAAAGAGATAGGAAGCATAGAAACCAAAGGACCAACTGGATTTTTCTCCATACCCGAATCCTGCAGAAACAGCCCTTAATTCACCAGTTGACTCATAATTATAGCGGTAAATCTCAAGGCTGCCATTCTCTTCATAATGGACTATCTCATGATCGAAGTTAAAATCTCTGACCGAATGCACCGATATCCCAGCGTGCAATTTACCTTTTAATTTCCCACATAATCCCGCGGCGAAAGCAACGGGCAAGTTGAATGTGGTCGTTCCATAAGAGGCTCTCGCCGTATCCTGTCCCGCCATATCAACGCTCGATGTAATCTTTTTTATTGCGAATCCACCTGACGTTTTCAATTCGTCCATACCAACAAGCCCGGCAGGATTCAAAAAAACAGCGTTTGCAGGTTCCGCTAGAACGATTATACTACTCGCGTTCCCGATGGACCTGGCTGTAGCAGTAGTGTGGACCTGGTTTTCTCCAAGCAAGATCAAACCCTGTTCTGCCCTGTGAGTGGGCTCATACACTTCGGTCACAAGTTTGAAACCCTCCGTTTTTGGAGACGAGCAGCCACTCAAAGCTATAATCGAAATCAGAAAAGGCAAAATGTACTCGATGACTTTTTTCATTTTTATTCGATACAAAGAGGCGGCAACTTCGACCAGGAACCTCTTTATTTTCCTGCTAATTAAAATATCATTTCCGTTTCGATAATCAACCATAACATTAATTTTTTATGGCTTTTCATTCAAAACCTCGTGAAAAAATTGAGTTTAAACTGCGCAAATATTTATAAATAATCTGGTTTCTGGCGACCGTCATATTTTCATAGCTTAATCTTTAGGTTGACTTTTTTAAGAAATCGATTATAATTAAACAATCCGGTAATTTATTAGAACCTTAACCAATTAGTATAAAATGAAAGGAAATAGAGATGGATTTGAAAGAGATAAAGTTTGAGGAGTTTAACTCTACTGAGTTCATTGAGAGCCAGGTAGCAGACATATCAAAGACGGTGGGAAAAGGATTAGCTATTAACGCTCTTTCCGGAGGAGTTGATTCATCCGCGGTCACCATGCTGGGTCATAAAGCCCTGGGTAACAGACTCAAGACATATTTCATAGAGAACGGTTTGATGAGGCAGGACGAACCCGAAAAGGTGGTTAAGCTATTCAGAGCGCTTGGGGTAAACGTAGAAATAATCGACGTGAAAGAGCAGTTCTTTGGAGCTCTCAGCGGATTAACCGATCCCGAGGAAAAGAGAGAAGCCATAACTCAGACTTTCTATAAGGATGTTTTCGGGAAACTGGTCAGGGATAGCAGCGCGAAATTTCTGCTTCAGGGAACGAACTACACCGACGTAGAGGAAACCGTTGCGGGGATCAAGAGACAGCATAATATTCTCGAGCAGTTAGGCATAAACACAGAGAAGCAGTTCGGCTACAGAGTGATAGAGCCGCTGATAAGGCTGAGGAAATCTGCTATCAGGGTACTTTCCAAGCATCTTGGATTACCCGAGGAAATATACAATAGACCGCCTTTCCCTGGACCAGCACTGGCGACAAGAATAATAGGCGAAGTAACTCCTGAAAGGATCGATACCGTAAGAAAAGCTACGGTCATTATTGAAAACGAGCTTCAAGCAACGGGCGCATTTCAATACCTGGCAGTGCTTCACCAGGACAGGGTTACCGGAATAAGGGACGGGAAGCGCGATTTCGGGCTGCAGATAGAGGTGAGGTGCTGGGAAAGCAAGGACGCTAAAATCGCTTCACCAACAAGACTCCCCTACGAAAAAATGGAAAGGTTGGCTGACAGGATCACCACGGAGGTTCCCGGAGTCGTCAGCGTTACGTACAATATAACCAAGAAGCCCCCTTCTACGATAGAGGTCGTTTGATCTGACAATATCGAAAAATGCAAAATAAAACCCGCACGTTTCTGCACATATAAAAACATAATGGACGATGCAACTAACTCCAGAACCACATTGACGTTTACCTATTGGGGAACGTTCACGGTTACATCATTAATCTATATTCTTCATGTTATACCGATATTTTCGAGCACTCCGAATCTTTGGGGAACTGACCAGTGGAGATACTTTCCATTCTGGGCGCAAATTGTCTTTATTATATTAGCCGGTATAAGCCTCTCGCCAAAACTCGGCAGCTTTTTTTACAATAACCTGGATACATCTTGTGTTAAACTTGGCAAGTTCACGGAAAAAGTTCCAAAAGCCGTCAAAATTATACTCGCAACATTGGTGGGTTCCGCCGTTTTGTGGCTCCTGCGGCAGCGTACCTTTTTCCTTGGAGATGGTTACCTCAGGATAAAGGACCTCGCCAGAGGAGAAAGGTTCTCCGTGCATGAACCCTTCGACACCTTCATACATCACATTGTTTACAATACATTAAGCATGATAAGGGAGAACCCGACACAACTTACTTTTGCGATCGTCAGCGTAATTTGCGGGGTTGTTTTCTTCTACGTGGTACTAAGGTTTTGCAAGATTTTCGCGGATTCGAGGGAGTTAAAAATCCTGACCCTTTCTTCACTTCTTCTCATGGGATCGGTGCAAGTTTTTTTCGGATATGCGGAGAATTACACGATTCTGGCACTCCTTATAACCCTATATCACTTCTATGGTTATAAGTCTTTAAACTCTAACATGCCAATACACTGGGTAACCCTGATAGCATTCTTTGCTGTGTGTACACACGTTACCGGCGTTGTCGTTTTGCCGCCATTACTCTACCTTTTTATAATTAAATTCATGGAGTGTGAATCGAAGAGAGAGCGCATTTTACTGATTGTTTTAAACATTGCAGCAGCACTTATACCCCTCATCATATTGACCGTCCTTGCCAGGACCTTTACCGGAAGGGGATTTATATCCCTTTTCCTGGAACACAGGACTCGTGGAGGTATCTTACAGCTTAAACCCGACACTGCTTTGAAGGATATCCCCTACGGTCTTTTCCACCCGGGGCATCTCCTGGAGGTCTTCAACCTTTATATCCTGATCGCGCCCGTAATCTTCATAACGCTGCCATTAATAGCCTCGGTGAAGAGGCTTGAAAATAGAATTTGGAATAAAGACAGTATATTCTATTTCATAAGTTTCATATCATATTTCCTCCTGGCGTTCGTCATATACCCGAGTCTGGGAATGAGCCGGGATTGGGATCTCTTCTCCGCCGCGGCAATTCCCGCAACTTTCCTGGCGCTTATAATCATTAAAAACTTACCGCCAATCAAGCTGCGTGAAATAAGCGTGATGATAGCCCTGTGCCTTGCGCTGCATACCGTCCCATGGATAGTTTTGAACTCGTTTACGGATCTCTCAATAATGAGGTTCAACAAACTCGTTGAATCCCCTTATTGGAGTAAGCACGCGAGGGGATATGGCTTTGAAGAGCTTGGGAACTATTACAGTTATGAATTAGAATACGAAAAAATGCTAAAGTATTTGAAAAAAGCTTATAGCATTTCGGGGAACGAACGACAGCTTATGAATATAAGGGTCGCTCATAATGAACTGGGTAACAAGTACGCTATAGAAGGTAATTATGAAAAAGCAGTAACCGAATTCAAAAAGGCTCTTGAAATCGATCCCGATTTCCATGTTTCACTCTATAACCTTGGACTAAATTACAAAGCAACGGGCGAATTGGAAAAAAGTGTCGTGTACCTGGAAAAAGCCGTGCAAATTAATCCAACAGAACTTAAATATCTCTTGATGCTTGCGGACGTCTATTATGGATTGGGCGATTTCGATAGAGCAATACTGGCATATAAAGAAACTCTAAAATTCAATCCCCAAGCGTGGCGAGTTTACAACAACCTGGCTGTTTCTTATATGTATAACAAGGATTTTAAGTCAAGCGTTGAGTTACTGGAAACCGCTCTTAAAATGGGATTTTCAGACCCTTACTTGTACTTAAATATCGGGCAGTCCTACATGAATTTGGGGAACCAGGAGAAAGCCATTGAATCCTTCCGCGCAGGATTCAATAACTATCCAACAAATTCGATTCTTTCATACATGCTGGGAGTATCGCTGCTTAAGATTGGACGCAAAAAAGAAGGGAAGGATTTCCTGCTTAAAACCCTGGAGCTCGACCCCAACCACGAAGATGCTAAGAGAGAGTTGGAAAAGTTGGGGGCAGCGAAATAGAAAATAAGAAAACCAATATACTGCTTGTTGTACTTATTTACCATTCATCCATGGAGTTACAGGAAGGAACTCCCAAAATCTCGCCGAAGTCGAGTTTAATCATCCCACAATGTTGTATTTAAATATCACAACTCATTTGAATATTATAAAACCCAAAGGATCAGGCAGGATGGGCAGTCATCTAATCAATGCCGCAAATGCGCATTAGGTGTTAAATACTACCTATCTTGATCTTGTTTTTTGAGTCACCTTTTGCGCTGTACATCAAATTATCCGCGCAGACCAACATTCTTTCAAGTTTCTCCTCCGGTGTGTCTTCGATGGAACCATAACAAATCCCCACGCTGACAGAAACCGGGAATTCCCCTTCGTATCTTTCCCTAAAATCGTTAACGATTCTCTCGCCTATTGAGGACAGGCTGTCTTTATCGACCTGATAAAGCAGCATAACAAATTCGTCTCCACCATACCTTCCTGTGATATCAGATTTCCTGGCGGCTCGGTTTAATGTTTCAGCAACAAGCTTCAGGATATTATCGCCTTCCAGGTGACCGAGTTCATCATTAACCCTCTTGAACTTATCAACATCCAGGATCATGACCGCAACCAGATAACCCTTTCTCTTTGCCAGGTGAATGATCGGAGTTGCGAGTTCGAGAAAGCCCCGGCGATTCAGTACACCCGTAAGGGGATCCTTCCTGCTCTGCGCCGTTAAGTGTTTGTTCTCCCTCCATAACCTGCTTAAGGTATCACTCAGCATCTCAAGCTCTGGCGTAACCCTGCCGTACTCGGATAACCCTTTAATGAATTTTTCTATATGAGCCTCATACTGATCAGTCGGCGACTTCCCTTCTACATCTTTAAGAAATTGAAATAACCTTTCATAAGCTATAGAAGCCATAAAAAATTCCACCCTGTAGGCGATTATAAAAGAGGTTTGAACGTCCGGCTTACATTTACTTTCTTTTAATATAGACTCTACTTTGGCAATTATATTTTCCAAATCCGCCTTTATTCTGTCAGGTTCGTCGAACAGTTGCGGGATCATACCGTCACGGGCCATTTCAAGAAGCTTTACCCAGTAAAAAACGTGTTCCTCTTCTTCTTTGGACATCTCCACCCAAAACTTTTTCAGCCCCTCTTCTTCCGCGGACCGTGATAAAACCCTATATATTTCCACGGCTTTCTCATCGACATAGCTGCATATTTCAATTATTTCTATCAAATCGTCTTTATAACTCATTATCGGTCCTTCCTTTTATTTCAAAAAAATTACCTTTGACACCGCGGATTCATTCCCAAAAAGCTGTTACGAGGTATTTACTTATGAGGGTGATACTAAAATTCTCCAACGATTCATGATTAAATCTACTCAAGGGCAAACATCTTATTTTCCTCATCAAAGATGATTCTAAAAAAATTAAAAAAATTATCTCGCCCAAGAATATTAAAACTAGTAAATAGTTCTCTGCTAAAAACAACTTTTAATTTAAATTCCTTCTTTTCTATATCTATTTTAATAGTATGGGCATAACCCAGGATCCTGCCTCCTATGCCCTGTAAATAAATCTTCTTCCCCGCTTCTAATTCTACTTCAAGATAATCAGCTATATCTGCTGAAAAAACTGACATATTCGCACCAGAATCAATCAACGCTTCCGTTAACAAACTCCTATTCGCAGACTTCAGTCTTATTTGTAGAATAGGATATAACTTATTATGATGGAAGAGGTAGGGGTATTGACTCATAAGATAAATTCCCCCTCATCTGGTCTCGGTATTTTAATTACTAATGGTTCCGCTTTGTTGTTAGATTTGTTGTAAATCGCCATTAATTCGATGATATTGTCCGCAACTGCTGCAACCTGATTGTTTACTACTGCTATCCATTTGCCAGCATAGGGTTTGACTTTGTCGTAGTGCTTTGAAACCCATAATGCTTGATTAGATTCCACCGTTTTCCTCCTGCGATTATTCTATTTACTTTTCTTTTCTTCTAAATATTATAAGAACAAACAACATTATTGTCAAGAACAAGGTTTATTTCAAAAAAATTACTTTCCGCAGCCCTGAATCATTACCAGATCGAATCCTGATAAGGTATATACCCGAGGAGATCGAATTATCGGGCTGCCAGGTGAAAAAAGAATGCTCGGCTGGATGGAGGGATGTTACTCCCTCACCAGTCCAATGATGAACCATCCTGCCGTTTATATCGAAAATCTCAATTTGGTTTTGGGGTAGAAGGGATAGATTATAATCTGTCCCTACCCCAGCAATCTCAATCTTCACAATTGCATTAAATGGGTTGGGGTATGCGCGTATTTCAAATTTAGCTGGTTTAATTGATTCCTCTTCTTCGCAGGAGGTCGCCATACTGCACCAGTACATGTTCGGTACAGAGTCATAGACAGTATGCCATATCAGCACAACTTCTCTAAGGGTTCTCCATCGAAGCCAGTCTGTTCTATAATATTCTTCGAGGTCATGAATTGTTTGTTCGAATGTTCTGGTATATTCAAAATTCAGTCCCCCTTGAGGCACGAACGAAGTAGCCGTATAGATTCTATCCGAATATAGGGTAGAGTCCCTGGATTTACCGAGAAGGTCGAAGACGCCAGCCCAGCCATTGCAGTAGCCGCCGACGTGCGGTAGGGGAGCGGCATCGTCATGGGTCAGGAAATCACAAGCGGCGCGGGGTTTCCAGATACCTGAGACTTTGAGTGTTTCCTCGTCTACGTGGTGGGAGGTTGCGCCACCCCATAGTATTCTGGGTGTCCAGAAGTAGCCGGGGAAGGAGTCCGCCTCGATAGGCGCAAGGAAATGGTCATACACCGATGCCGTACAGGGCCACGCAATAAACCCGCCAACCGTTGTCGTGGGTGTAACTCCGAGGTCCTCGATGAAATGCGCCACATCTGCATAATTATACCTCGACTCATGGGCGTGCGGGTCGATCTCGAAGTTCAGGGAATCGTGCATGTATCGGACTATGTTCAATCCACCCGTACCTGAGCCGTCATCATGAAGCGCAACACCGCGCGCGAAATTCCACTCACTCTGCCAGTTCAGCCGTATCTGGTTGCGAAACAGCATGTTCGAAAACGCCAGCAGCGCTGCGCGGTTTGCTGCAAAGGCAACGGGGTTATCGCCATAGTCCGGAGTTCCGGGCGGCTCCTCACTGTGACTCACCACACTGACGTAGATAGGGGGATACGCGGGTGTACGCAGCACCAAAACGTGGTCAAGGTTCCTATCCTGCCACACGTTGAAGTGGGTTCTATCCGCCATTTCCAACACCCCTGAAACCGTTCCCGCATTGCCGGAAATGTCATTTGGCGCTGCCCATGAAGGGATTGCCAGCCAGTTGACCGGTTCCACAAGTGCTGGATTATCGGGGAATACGCTGACTTCGGGGAAATATTCGGCGACGTAAGCGCGGTCGGGGTTAAGCCTCGCCCAGAGACCGTTGCGGGTGAAGCCCGAATATGCATGGTGGATGTGCACCTTATCCGGTGAAACCTGAACGTGGTCATCCTCATTGAAGAGTATCATAATCCCCAGGCGTGGGAAGTATGGTGCGAGATTATCGTAGTGATAGACCGCGCTGCGCAGGTACCAGAAAGCTGCCGCGGAATCGGGGTGCGCGACGCTGGCCGGGTAGTCCGCCGGACCCAGCAGCGCATACAGCGCTTCCGCCACTGGAGTGGAATAGTTGTAATTTCCATGGTGATCCATGATGCCGCAATAGATGAAATCTTCGGTAGTGTCGATGACACCGTTCCCGTTCAGGTCCGGGGTTTCAATGCTGTCCACGGTAATGAGGTCGTAAGCGCCGTTATGGTTGCCGTCGTTAAAGACCGCCCACCCGACGTTTGAGCCGAAGGAGCGCGTTGAGGCTGTGGTATCGAGGGCGAGGAGTGAGAGGTCGATGTCCACAAGGGTGTCGCCGTATTCGAGGTACCATGGGTTCTTGTAGTCGTCGCCGGGGATACCGTTGCCGTCGCCATCGATGGGAAATGCCTCGTGGTATCCGAGGTCTGTAACGCATGTCTGTGGTCCGGTGGGATTCTCGCCGTCCACCACGTACTTGACCGCGCCGGCTAGCTCCGGACCGAAGAGCGAGAGAGTAACGATACCGAGGTTGCTGCCGTTAGAGCCCATCACGAGTCCCACGTTGCCGGTGTCCACCTCTATCGCGGGGAAGAGGTCGTTGATGTAGTCGCCACCGGTGTTTGGGATGCGACCCGCGCAGAATTTTATCACGTCCTTGAGAGTGTAGAGGCAGTTGATACCGCGAACATCATATTCGCCTTCAGTGGTGACGCCTTCCGCGGACATACCGGGCATGAGAAAGAGTACGAGCATCATCCCGTTTTCCATATAATCGAAAGTTGGCGTACCGAAGAGGGATGCGTTCCACCCGCCGGGGACGGAGATAAGCACGGGCGCGAACGGTCCGTATCTGCCGCCTCCGAGGGGGTCGTAAATCTTGATACCGATCGTGCCGCCCAGCGAATCGCTGTATATTTCGGTAGTAACCGGAAGGGCGAATGCTACGCTGAAAAGAGTTAATGTTAGGATTAAAAATGGTATTGTATGTTTCATATTTTAGCCTTTGCTGGTTAAATTTAGACTGCTTTAAAGAATATTATAATGAAAAGGGTGTGTTGGCAAGGTGAAAATTAGATGGGAATTCTGGAGATATGGATTAATCAAATCATAGATTTGATTTTGGGAGTTTTCTGCTAAACTCCATGCAGTTTTTTGAAATAAGCGGTCGTATATAAGAATAAAAGGATGGTTTTTAGAATGAATGGATTTGGACTTGAATAAGTTTGAAGAATATTAGCTGCCACAATTTTTCCCCCGCAGCCTGAATGGCGAAGTGGGAAGGCACAAGAACGCGAAGATTAACGAAAGAAATGAGTGTTTATAGGATGCGGAGGGGAAACACAAAGCGAACGAGTGCAAATTTTCACTATTTAGAAAAGACCGCAATATTTTACTCAAATTTACGGTTTCATGGGTAAATATTCGGGTTTTTTACTTATATGCGCCGGACTGTGGGTAAATTCCTTGTGTTTTTACCCACGTATTATTCTCCCGTGAAGAGGCGGAATAAGGGGGTGTTAATATAGTAATTGGTTTTATTGACTTTTGTCAGTTCTAAAAAATTATCATTAACTAATTGCTGAAGATAACTGGAAGCGGTTTTGCGAGTAACCCCCAGATCCTGTTCCACAAATTCAATTTTGGTATAAGGATGCTTGAACAGATTGTTAATTAAATCCTGGCTGTAAAACTTGTACTTATCTCTTATGCGGTGTTTATAATCGAGCATTAAATTTCTGATGTCTGAAATTAGCCTAACAGTATGCTTCCCTGTGTCTTCAATTCCTTTCAGCAGCCATACTATCCAGGGCTCCCAACTGCTTTCAGCCCGTACATTTTGTAAAAGTTTGTAATACTCGGGCTTATTGTCGATAATATATTTACTGAGATAAAGAACGGGAATATCCAACAGACTTTGCTTTATTAAATACAATACATTTATGATCCGACCGGTTCTTCCATTCCCGTCATAAAAGGGGTGGATACTTTCAAACTGAAAGTGGATTATTGCCATTTTAATTAATGGGTCAATGTTGTGTACTGAATCGTCATTAATATATTTTTCCAAATTACCCATAAGCGACAAAATTTCTTTCGCACTCTGTGGTGGTTCATAGACAGTATTGCCTTTACCATTTTGTAGTACTGTACCGGGCAATTTTCTAAAACCAGATTTGGTAGGTTCAATCAGCCTGTGAATTTCCAAAATATAATTGTTGGTTAAAAGACGGTGTTGCTTTACCAGTTCGAATCCTCTTTTGAGAGCGCTGGCATAGTTTTTAACTTCTTTTGCTGCAAGGCTATTATACTTTTCACCCGCAGCAGCACGATAAAGATCATCCTGAGTAGTTATAATATTTTCTATTGCTGAACTATCTTTAGCCTCTTGCAAACCGAGAGTATTAATGAGAATCTCTTCATTGGGTATTGTTTTAGCTTCTCCTTTCAATTCAGCCAATGCTCTACTAGCTTTATTTAAACTCTTATAGATCTCTACCGTATTTAAATCGGTTTTCGGGGGTAGCATATTAAGTAATGATGACATGAAGTCTCCTTGGTTGTCCTATAATAAATATATGTTTTAGAGAGAACCAATCAAGTTAATTTGCTTTATTGTGTAAATTAAGTTCGATTTTATTGTATAAGACAACAACAATAGCAATGAGAGGCCAGGTAAGAAAGAGAGAGTTATAGCTGGGGATGATAACGATCGCAATTTATCCCCCGCAGCCTGAATGGCGAAGTGGGAAGGCACAAGGGCACAAGGGTTCACCAATGGAAAGAACAGGCAAAGCGCGCGCTATAAACAACAGAAATAAAAGTCCCAGAGGGACAAAATCTTTATAGCACACAATATCCACAAAGACACCATAGCCCCTTTAGGGGTGTTATATTTATAGGATACGGAACTAACCCAAGCAATCAGCAGTTCCAGAGGAACGAAATATCTAGAGGCAGGATATGCAGTATTTTGAAATAAACGGTCGTATATGGGAAAAAACGGTCGTTTTTTAGAATGAATGGAATTGGGATTATAATGATATTAAAGAATATTGTCAGCCACAAAGACACGAGGACACAAAGATTCACAAAGAGAGGGAATGTTTATAGAATACGATACCAACAACAAACACGAGAGTCCCGGTAGGGACGCAATATTTGTAGCTAACGAGACCAACAAAAACTCAACAGCCCCTTTAGGGGCGTAATATTTTGAATATTTGTTTAGCTTAATTTCAATCCAGAGTCAGTTGTCAAGTTTTCCTTTACAACTCAATTCTTATCCACCTGGGATGGATCAGCATATCTCTACAAACTTCAAATATTCGAACAGTTGCAGAATTTGCAATAGTTGGACTATATACAAAATTGGATATGGAACTATTACCAAAATGACAGATAAACTTCCCCACTAGCTTCCACACTAACTACCCCGGTACTTCCCCGGTAAGTTCTCCAGTAGGTTCTCCAGTAAGTTCTCCAGTATTAATTTAATCTAATTTTGTAGAAACCCGTAACGCTATTCAGAACTTATATTTACAAGAGCAACGTTCAATAACTCCACATCCTCTTCCCAATCCCAGATGTCGGAGAATTTTTCTTTTATATGATCTTTTGCGACCTCATAAACACCATCTAAATCAATCCTTAAACTAGCAAATGTATCGATATCTGCGGGAACACCGTACGCCCTTCCGGAAATTACACTTGCGGACTTATCTATTTTCAGATCATTCCCAATAAATACCGTTTCCATATTGAACATATATTCCTCATAATCATCCCGCCGAACTCTACTCCGAATGATAAAATTGAATTGAATGCCTTTTCTGGGTTTTGCGCCTGGAACAATAATTTTACGCAAAGCCGTATCGCCAGTAAATTCGATATCCCCACAACTATACAGCATGGCATCGACGAAAGGGTGACCGATAGCCAGAAAATCCAGGTCCTGGTTTTCTATTGCAGATTCCCGGTCGAAGGTTGCTTTCTGATACCTTTCCTTCAGTTTATGGCCCTCCAGATTAACGGGGGTAATAAAAGAATAGACGCTGCCTTCCTTGCTGAAAGTTCTCTTGTTCAGCCGCAGATAACGTTTTGCAAATTCCTCCAGGTCGGACAAATTAACCGTGCTTCTCAATTCCTCATCATAATCATCGAAGGAATAACTTGAGATGTCTTTAAACAGACTATGGGTTGCTATTTCATAAGCTTTCCTCGCCTTTTCCAGACCATTATCGATTTCCTTCTGGGTCTGTTTCACAAAACCATTAACAAGAGCCTTCTTGTAAATATCATTGTAATCCACTTCGGATTCCAACTGACCCAGCATAGAGGTGATAATGTCTTCCCTCGGTTCGCCTGTAACTTCGGACAGAGCTTTTGCAATGTTTTTTAGTCTCTTCTCGATATAATCGTAAATTTTGTCTTCGATGGTATTTTCGTTCCTGAAATTGTAGATCTGGACCACTTTCTTCTGACCGAACCTGTAGATTCTCCCCACTCGCTGTTCAATTCTCATTGGATTCCATGGGATATCGTAGTTTATTAAAATGTGGCAGAACTGCAAATTGATGCCTTCTCCCCCGGATTCTGTTGATACCATGAATCTAACCTTTTCATTGTTCTTGAATTTCTGCTGGTTGGTCCTTCTCTGATCTACCTTTACATCACCATTTATAATAACTGTGGAATCAGCGCCATATTTATCACATAGCGTGCCGACTATGTAATCCTGTGTGCTTCTATATTCAGTAAATATCAATATTTTTTCTTTATCTCCTTTTTCGCTCTCTTTGAATATAGTGTCAATAAGCTTCAACAACTCAATTAGTTTTATATCTTTATCTACCGGCATATCAATGAGTTTATCTAGTTGGTCGATCTCGTCCTGCACAAATTCATCTTTGTGTTTTAAATAAGTGCTTCTTTCTTCATATTCACCCATATACCTTTCATCGATTTCTAATTCCTGCTGACTGGCTTTGGTTATCGTATCTCGCTTGTCTTTAAGCCTCAACTTCCTTCCGGCAAGGGATGCTTTAATGGCATTTGTTGAGCTGGCAGCCAACTTCTGGAAGATGGTAAGAACAAAACCAAGCGCAAGCTTCTGTGTATTATCATCCATTTTCTCAACGAAAGCGTACCCTGTTTTGATATAATCAGTAACGGATTTATAAAAAGCTGCTTCATCCTTGAACATCTTGAAGGGAAGGGAGTATGTATTCCTTCCTTTGAACACCTTTTCCCCGTTTAGGTCGGTAACGCTGCTCTTTGGAGTTCGGAGTATATATTCCTTATACAGCTTACCATTGTCACTAATAAAAAGTGGGGTATCCCGATGGATAAGCTCCGAAAAATTTATGTGTTCGTCCAGTAATTTCATCAGGTTAATAAACCTTGAATGGTTGTCTTCTCCCTGGTGGGGCGTAGCGGTTAAAAGCATTAGAGCATCCGTATGTGCTTTCAGGTCTTCGGCAAGTTTGAAGTTCTGGGTTTTGTCGAGTTTTATGCCATATTGCCTTGCGCTTAACCTGTGGGCTTCATCGAATATTATCAAATCCCATTTCCTATTCTCGAGCAGTTTATTCTTATGGTCTTCTCTCTTTAGTGTATCTAATGAAGCGATGGCGCAGGTTTTTAGGTCCCAGATTCTAGGGTTAATGGTCTGGAAGTCGCGGTTGAATATCTCGAAGAACTCACCGAATTTCTCCAACATTTCATCCTGCCACTGCACGGTCAATCCTGCCGGGCAGATGACGAGGGTGCGGTTTGCCTGCCCTCTCTGGAGTAGCGCCTGCCATATCATTCCAGCTTCGATGGTCTTACCTAAGCCAACCTCATCCGCCAGCAGGTACCTTCGCTCCGGGCTGGATACTACCTTATGGGCGGTGAATATCTGGTGGGGTAACAGCTCTGTTCTTGCGTTGGAAAGCTGACCACCTTTATTTGAGGTGAGAAATTTTGCAGCCATTTGCTTGAGGTTGAAGTTCTCCGAATCTCCCCAGTTATTTAACCGGGCTAGCTCAAGTGGAGAAGCAACCGGTTCCAGTTCTTTGAGTTTGATTATCTTGGTATGCGCGAAATTGGATTGTTGGGTGAATAGTCCGGGTGAGTATTCTACCTTAGCCATGTCCTTTTTAATTTTGAGGACTTTACCTTTTCCGTAATCCCGGTAGAGGGAATTTTTACTGATGACGGTGTTTCCTTCTGTGATTTGCATATTTTTAGAATTACTAAAATTATCTTTCAAGATTATTATTACGCATTCATCTTATTATAATTTATCCGCGGAAAATTTCCGACATTTATACGACATATCCGACAAACAATAATAAAAATCTAATCAACAAAATACAGAATAAAGTTAGAACGTCAAGGTCGAATCGGTCAATATTAAACAGCCCCAACAATCCCAGCGGGATGATATATTTATAGCCATTGATAATAGCATAAGCAATAAATGATTGCTAAAACAACATAGAAAGTTACAGACGGGAGCATTATTACAGCACTAATTGACTTATATTACATCCAAAGGTTTGTTGGTGTAAAACTTGATGTAATATAACTCACTGATTAGCAATGAATTACACTTATTATATTACATCTGGATTGCATTTAGGATTTTTTTCTTGATGTAATAGAATCCATTTCCGGACTGGGATACCATAATGCACCCCTAGTCCTACCGGTTTTGTGAATTTTATTCCCTGATTTTAATTCCCTTAGCAAGGTTTGAACTTGAGGCATAGTCAAATTGGGAAGTACCTGCATAAGTTCCTTCAGCCTGCTACCACTATTTTTGTTTTCATTTATATGTTTCATGAGTAAGGCTTTATTAGTTTCACGATCAAGACCTCTTTTTCGCGTGTAGGATCCTTTTTTATCTATCATTTTGTAGTACCTGCGGCTGAGGATATATTTAACTCCTCGGCCACGCCCGAATCGCTCTACAAAACCCTTTTCCACAAGTACCCGCAAACGGTTTTGAAGTTTATCAGGTACTCTGGATTCCCTATGGATGTAGTCCAGTAATAGAAAATCTTCTGTACTGAAGAGTTCTAAAGTTTCCTTGCCCACCTTTTCGAGAAATTGTAGAAATCTATAGTCCTGAACCTCTCCGAATAAGTTAAGAAAAACCTGAAATTGATCAGTACCAGTAAAATCTGGTAATTGCTTACTTTCTTTAATGCTTAATTCAAATATAAGGTTCATCCCCTGACCAGATCTTTCTACAAGACCACATTTGGAAAAAATATCTGCAATTCGTCTATTTCGCGGAGCCTGCCGATCAAGAATATTTTGCTCAGTAATTCCAACAGGGAACCCACCAGGGCTTTCGATAACTAATCGGCGGGGATATTGCCTGATAAAAACACTACCTCCAAGCTGATAGTCCCTGTGGCTTACTGCATTCAATATACCTTCACGAATAACCTGTTCTGAGAAGGTTGGGATATCCCAAACAAATAGTCCTGACTGAAAGTGCTGGATATCATTTCTAAGATTAATCAAATCCCATAGTTCACTGTAAAAGCTAAAGAATCCTTGTCTGAATTCATTTCTTTCATTTGCTGGACCCGCAGTATTAGTTGCCCGATACTCAAAAACAACTTCAGCTTGGGCAAGATGGCGGCCTATAGCTTTTCTGGTCCCAAATAAAACCATAGCCGCGTATGTTAAACCACCATCAACCAATGCTTCAACATCGTTAAGTAGTTGTTCAACAGTTAGTGAAGCTAAGCTTTGATTGCCCGATTTTTTAATCCACAATTTACGGAAATTCTCAATAGCAGCTATATCCAAATCTTCCATTTGGGCCAACGGGCATATATCCCCCGAGAAATCATGACCCGATTCAGAAAAAATACTTCGCAGCTTGTCGTTGGACATTGCTACCAGGCTATCAGCTTGCCGTTCCCAGTAAACCCCTTTATATTTAACAGGATTGCCTATTGGATGGGGTGGTACTTGAAAAATTAACACCCGTCCATTAGGGTGATCAACAACGCTGAAATCAATATTTATATGAAGCTGTTCGATAAGACCAACCCTTGTTCGTTCGGGCTGAGTGAAAGCTTGAGAACCTACTACAATTCTTGGGCGTTTGTCTGTAACACCTAGTACAATTTTGCCACCACCTTCATTTGCTAAGGCTGCGCAATACTCAACAAGTTTTTCAAAGCTGTAGCTATTTTTAGCTTCCTTGAACTCGAGGTTTTCTCCCTCTTTAGCTACCATTATCTTTTCCAATTCTTCAATTGTCATCAAAATGTTATTCCCTTTTAAATTTCTTTTTCTTTATTAAATTGTTCAATATATCTTATTTTATGTCCAATAATACAAATTTATTTAAATGGGTATTTTTATTCAATATTTTATCTTATGAACCAGTTGTCAAGTATTCTTTGACAACTAGAATGAATAATTCATAGTTTGTGCAATATTTTCAAATCGAACTTGTGCAAATTTTGCACAAGTTGCAATTTTAGATAATTATCTAGACATAAAAATGTTTCATAAAACCACGATAGGCTGCGAAAAATATTTGATTATTTAACACAAATATCCAATAATAATCAATAAAACCGGTAATACTAATCCTAATAGCCATTTATAATCTGGTTTTGTTGCTATGACCACGTAAAGTCCAAGACCAGAAGTTAGTATAAAAGATGATGAAATTATCAATATAGGTATTTTATCTGAAAAAAATAAAAATAAGGCTAGCCCAACGAAAGAAACAACAGAGCCAATTATGTACTTTGGAATAACTGCTAAAGTATTTTCTATCTTTTTTAGCCTAGATGATAAATCACTAATCTCATTTTTCTGATCTTTGATTGTCTTATTTTGATCACTTAAATCGGTTTTTAAACTTTCAATTTCTTGCTCTTTTAAAGAAACGGAGGACTGAAGTTTGTTGATAATTATATCTTTATGTTCACCCTCTCTTAGGTATTTTTTTACCAAAACATTTACTTTATAGAGAACATCATGCAAATAATCATGAGAATAAGGTTTTCCTTCTAGTATTTTTTCCCTGATCAATCTTCTTAATCTACCTAACTGCTCCTCACTAAGTTTATGTAGATCAATCTCTAAATCTTGAAAGAATTTTATCTCTTCTACATTAAGAACTTCTTTGTATGGCAAAAAGTATGACCCAAAAGATCTTGAAAAAACTGTTACAAAATCCTCGGCTGTATTTAAAGTTAGAAATGGAGATATACTTTGAAGGAAATTATCTACTGTCATTACTAATGGCCTTTTACTCTTCTCAAGATCTAATTTTACGCTTGCATACGGTAAAGTATGATCTAATGTAATGAAAATTACATCTTCTCCTTTTTTTCGATATTCACTAATTAATCTCAATATAAAAGCATCATGCTTAGCAGCCGTCGGTGTCTTATCAGGATTAGATGTGCCATGTGCTTGCGAATAAACAGTAGCCAAATGATCTGCCAATTTCAAAGTATTAGGGTCTTCTAACAATGCTTCATATTCTGTGTAATAATCTGATTTAATGCCGAATTCATCGAGATTATCCCTGACTTCTTTATATGGTTCAAGAAATTCGGCAGCAGTAAGTTCTTTATTTTCATACTTAGCCTTGATAAATGAAGTAAGCCAAGGGTCTTTTATTTTCTCTTTAGCTATTTCAGGCATATCGAAAACATAGTCCAATAATTTTTCTTCTTGTTTTATTCCAGTACCATAAACTTCTCTTTGAGTTAAATTAGTCATTACAAATTCCATATTAAAAGAAGAGCCAATATGCAACAATTCTTTAAAGGCTTTTGCGTGTTTTGTTCCCTCAAGTAAACCCATAATATATACATTTGAATCTAAATATACTTTCAAATTCTCATAAGCTTCTTTAGTTAATGCATTTGAATCTGAAGCTACACCTATCAGGTTTAACATATAAAAATTTTTTATAAGTGCAAAAACCAACAGCCTATATTCTTCTTCAGATCCTTTAAGAACCTCACCCATTTCTATTCTAAGGATTTCAGACAATTCGTCATTGTTGATGTTCTGCATTTCCAAACAGTTTTGAAAAACTTTTATAGCAAAATCTGTACCCAAGAATTCATCTGATGTTATAGTCCCTGTAATGATTTTAGTACACTGCCTACCATATTTGGAAAATACTTCAAACATTAAATTTCTAAAAAATCCAATTATGGTTTTTTCTTCATCTTCTGTTATTGTTATTTCAGTTCCTATTGAGCATATAAACTTATTTTCGGCTGTCTTTATAATACCTGAAGTATTTCCGTATGTTTTTTTTATCTTTAAATTACCTTTTTTAGTTAAAAAATAAGTACCATTTAGTTCTCTTTTATCATATACTACATTCGCATAACCTTTCTTTACTAATTTACTACAATATTGATTAATTACTTGTATTCTTATCTCTGGTAAATTGCCCTTTTCTTTAATTCTGTCTGCAATTTCTTCACATGTAAATCTATCTCTTTCGTTTGAACCGTATAAACCAAACATGCATATAGATTCAATTACATTATCCCGAGGAGATTCCAAATCCTTCCCAAAAAGTTCAACAAAACCAAGTATTTCTTCGATACTTTTAAATTCTTTACTCATAAATATACCTTTTATTTTATCGTTGTTTTTTTAAAAACCATCCTGAATCGCCTCCAAATCCTCCTACGTAATCCCGCAATTCTTCACAGGATAGTTATCAACTTTCATTTAAATTATAAAATCCTTTATTATTTTCTTTAAAAACTCAGGGATTTCTTCCTTTTCAAAAACTCTTACTATATCTTTATAACAAATATTTATACTTTTCTCTTCTTGTAATTCGGAGAGCAATTTCCCTAGAATTTGTTTCCCAGGCATATTTTTTGTTTTATTATCGAAATCCATTGATATTATACTTCTAAACCGTTCTTCTGCAATATCTTGGTAATTACCATAATCCTCATCTAATTCTCGGTGATACTTTTGAATTTTCTTACCAATATTTGTCCGTAAATGACTTTTGATTTCTTCAATATCCATTATAGCTTCTAACTTATCTCTAATCCATGTTTCTTCAACGCTAAATAGATCTTGGTTACCTGTTTTATTTTTTTCATCAATAGCTCTTTTAATTATTGCAGTATCTAATAATATATTTTCCATTTCAAAAAAAGGAATATACTTCCATTTTATACTTTCAGATGATTTTGAAGATTCAATTTTGAATGACCTATTTTCACTTAGTCCATCTGAATCATTTAAGATTATCCCTTTTGTATTAGTATCTTCTTTAGAACGTATTTTAAGGGAACTTAGAATATTTTCATTTTCTGTTCCCTTACCAGAAAGAAAAATAAAGGGAAAACCTTTAACCTCCCATTCCGGTTTATATTTGAATAATAAAGCTTCAATTATTCTTTTTCCATCAGTTTCATCTTCGCAAACAAAAAATTTTGTAGAATTTTCTTTTAGATCTCTTTCACTTATTAAACCATTAGAATACAGGTCTCTAAGAAACTCACAATAATCTGAAATTGGTTTCTGCTCTTCTTCATTTTTATCAATTAGAAATAATTTTACTGGTTCTTCTTTAGTTGCTAACTTTATGAATTCAAAAGAATGTGTAGCAATAATAATTTGTTTGCTTTCTTTTTCGGCTACTTCACTCAGTAAATCAAAAAGTACTTTTTGCATATCTCTGTGCAAATGAGCATCAGGTTCATCTATAAGTATTATATCAGTATCTTTATAAAAAATATACAAAAGCAAATGTAATATTTGTTGAAATCCGCTTCCAAGAGCTGAAATATCAAAATCTTCATCCTTTTTAGGATGTTTCCCATTTTCAACGTAATGAGTCCTTACATAAATACCTAAATTGTCAACCTTTGAATCAGTAAATTCTATATTAAATTTTTCTCTAATGTATCTCTTGACCTTTTCTATCTGCTCAGGATGGTTGTTTTGAAGTTCATAAAACTTATTTCTGAGTATTTCACTTGCTTTTCCTGTTTTAGAATAATAATCACTTACTTCAGGAGTTTTGTGTTCTTCTAACGCTGTTACCCCGGAAAATAATGGAACGAAAGTCGGAGGCTTTTTTATAATTTCATCAATTTTTTTTCTATAATCTTCGCCTCCACGATCATCTATATCTTTACCACTATACACATTCATATTATGACCACTGAATGTTGCCCATGTTTTAAAACTTTCCATATCTGTATCGACGTCAATTTCTATTCTATTGGAAGTTTGAGCTCCTTTGTTCAAGTTGTAAGATAAGTACGATAAATCTGGTATAGGTATTAGAGGTTCTCGAAGTGTAACACCTTTTAATTTTTTCTTTTTTCTGTTCCATTCACTAATTCCATTGCTAGATGCCAAAAACTGGAAAGACATATAAATTGCTTCCAATATGCTTGACTTCCCACAATTGTTAGGGCCTACTAATACATTCACATGTAATCCAAGTTCAATTTTTGTATTTTTAAAACACCTAAATCTTTCAATTTTTAATTTGTTTATTCTCACTTCTTCACAACCTCCTGTATCGCCTTCAACTCCTCATCCGTAATTCCCCAAATCTTCGCCGCAAGCTTATCAATTTCAGCTTCATATTCCTTTATTGCTTCGTCATCACCTGCTTTTGCAGCTTCGTGGCACTTCTCTGAAAGTTCTGCTAATTTGAGGTGTGCTTCGATTGATGGATTGAATTTGGGAATAGCAATATGTTCCATTAAATGTGTACTTTTGCCATAGGATGTTGTATAAGCCCAGCTTGTTAGACATGCCGGAGAAGAACCTAACATTGCAGCAATAAAATGCGCTTCTTTAGGTTCATCAAATGAAACGAACATAACATGGTGTTCTGGAAGTATTAAACCGAATTCGTTTCTTGATATAACCGCAGGAGCTACGTAATCACCCATATCTTTCCAAACAACCTTCCATGCAGCCATTGTATATTCACCTACATTATACATTGAATAAAAAGGGGCATTCGAATGGTGATATTTCTTAAAAAGGGCTCTTTCTCGTAATTGTTGTTCCAGTTTTTTAAAGTAACCATAAGTCTTTGGAGTTTCTGTGCTTAAAACATCTTCTGCGATTCCTATGCCACTTAATGGGTCTTGGACCATGATTATCTTACATGATGGTTTACCTATCCACCTACTCACATCCCTTCCTCTTAGTAGTGGCAACACATAATTTGATTCAATTACCGTTTCAATAAGTGGTACTTCTTTTCTGCCAACATCATACAGATTCCTGATTAAAATATCTCTATTTGAAAGGATTTTTATTACTTCTATCCAATATCCCCCGTTCAATCCTCCTGAATTTACACCTTCATGGGCAGTATAAAAACTATTCCCAATAACTTTTCTTATTCCGGGTAAAGCTTCTTTAGTTGCTGTTAACCATGGTGAAGTTATCTTTTCACTATCAACGGGTTCTGCAGCTAAATTATTTATATTCATTCTATTTATAACTTCGTTTAACTCATATTCAGATTTAATCCTTCCCCTTTTGATCTTTTTCCACAATGAATAATCCACAGGGTAATAAAATTTTTCTTTGGTTTTTTTTACAACAAGAGTAGCAGTCCTATTCGTTGCTCCTTCAAATGGTTGGAAATCAGACATGTCAGATACATGAATCGGTTCTAAGTAAATTTTTGTTTCTTCTTTGTCCTTAAACTTAAAATTTCTGAAACCGTCACCAGCTCCCTCTGTCTTAAATACAGATTGTGTTATAACAAAGCCAAGCTTACCATTCTGCTTAAGGAAATTGTCCGCCGCTGTATAGGTGAATATCATTGAAATGTCTTTTTTCCCGCCTCCGTGTCTTCCTTTATCTGCGCTTAAAGAAAACAAACCATAATCGACCCAGAGAGGCTTCATGCTGTTCCTGTATTCATCAGGCAAACTCTCCCAATTAACCCACGGTGGATTGCCTACCACATAATCAACCTTATCGATGAACAGTGGAGCGAAAGCATTCTTTATTATCCTCGCCCATACCCCGTTACGCCCCTTCTTCTTTAAATCCAACAAATTATTGTAAAGCGCAACATGCATACCCTCATCCTCGATAATTATCCCCTCGATTTTGCATCGTTCTATGAATATCTCCGCTTCATTATCTACATCGAGGCTCTTTTCTATTTCGGTGGTATATTTAGCTATAATGTCCCTGTTTTCTGTAACTTCCACAGGTATCTCGAGGGGTATGGTTAATGCAGCTATCTTCAACTGCCTTGTATCTTTAAATAAGCCACCGTGTTCTGAGGGTGTCATTATTGAATCGCAGAGATAAACCGGTATTTCAATATCACCCCCATATTTAATCAAATCCCTTATGGAGATAATGTAGTTAAGCCGTGCAGCCAAAACAGCAAGCGGGTTAAGGTCAAAACCAATGACATTGGTTATGGTCTTCTTTAATAAATCCTCATCAGATATGATGTTCTGGTAAGCGTATTCTCTAATTTTATTTATGCACAATGTTAAAAATGTTCCTGAGCCACAAGCAGGATCGAGTACTCTCTTATCCGGGTCACCGTCGTATCCTACTTCTTGTATAACATATTCCGCTAACCAATCCGGAGTGTAATATTCACCCAGACTGTGTCTCAAATCTCCGGGGAATAAATTTTGATATAAATCTTTTAATAAATCTCTCGATTTCTCTGGTTCAATTGATAGCGTACAAGGGTCATATTGATTCAAACACTTTACTATTCCTCTCACCACACCTTGAATCTCAATATCTTTTCCTTGAGCATCTTTTGTATCCCAGGCATCTAGGTACCATAAAAACAAATCACCCTCAAGAAAGTTCTTTAAACCAAATTGACCATAGATCCCGCCTTTCTCCAACTCTATAAGCTCTTCCCTTAATTTTTCGGATGAATGTGCTTCTCTTAATTTTTTTAAATAACTTGTAGAGAAGCCGCTGAAATGATGCATTATTTCTGCTGCTAATAATTTTATAAAAAGGGCATAATAGGTATGTACTGAAAATAACAAATCAGGAGGAGAAGGTTTCCCCGGTATATTATAAAATTTACCTAATTCCTTTATTTTATTATTTAAATTTTTTACATCATACCCGCCTACTTCTCCAAATAATAATTTCCATTGTTTGAACAGTGTTTTGGCTTTCATGTTATCCGTATGGGTTATAGCTTTATAGAATGTGTATATTCCTTGTTGTGATAATTGTGATTGTGAACCGAAGTCGCCAGTTAAATAATCAGGTTGAAAAGCTTTTCCCTTAACAGCTAAAGCAAGCAATGCTCTAAGAAATCTCTCTGTTGTATATGGAGTTACTGGTATAGGATTATCGACTTCCCATTTTTGATTGCGGTACCTGATGAAAATGAATTTGTAACCATCGAAACCCACGCCAAATAATTTTTCGATTTTCCTATTCTCTTCCTTTTCAAGGTCTCCGAACCGCTGCTTTAGTTGGCCTATCACCTCTCTATTACCAGGTGAATCATTTCGTGTTGTCAGTCTTCCAGGTTTCTTGTATTCGATTATAATATAATTGTAAACAGCATCCGCTTTTCCTTTTCCGATTGTAACTTCATTATGAAGTCTTAAGTGCTCTATTTTGGCTGTTTTTCTAAATTCCTCAATTATTTTTGCTGTTTCAACCCTAAGATCCTCTTCAGAATCTGACCAATCTGCTATTTCTTTGAATTGGTTACTCATAACTTTTGAGTGTTCTTTGATAATATCTTCTATTAACTTTGGCATATTAGCCCCTTTACTTTATAATCTGTAATAATAATACCTATCATATACTAGATGTTTATTTCAAACTTTAAAGCTCCTTTATTTATAAAATCTCTATTCACTGGTTTATCAATAGTATATACCGGCTTTCCTTTCTTTATCGCCTCGATTGCTAGTTTATACGTTCCTGTTCCTTTTTCTGCCTGTGGCATGAAAACCTTATCAGATAAAGCAATAACCAGCTTATTTCTTCTTAGGGCTGTACTCCTGGTTGTCCTTTTAACGTCGGGTTTGCAGTGGGTCAAAATTACCGCTTTCCCGTCATCTAACTTAGATTGAATTCTAACATTAATATCATAGTTTTCTATGCCTTTTGCAAGAACAATTCCGAACGGTGCTTCAGTTTTTAAGATTTTCCCGAAGAGGTCTTCCTCGAGCGGTGAAGCCCAGCCACTTATGAACACAAAAGCCTTTGCAGTAAGTTGCTTAATAATGTTATATGTATCTAAAATTATGTTCGTTTCCACTTTTCGGGAGGATAGAATTCCGATGGTGGGTTTAGAGAGTAGGTCCAGGTTTCCTGTATAATGTAGTGTTTTCGGGGAATTATTTTTGAAGTAATCTTTTGATTGCAGTGGATAATCCTTGTCCCCTATATTTATGGTATCATACTTCATTATAGTGAATTTCTTTTTCTAAATTTATCAATGATTATAAAATGCCCATGTTTTCCTACTCACTCCATACCACCACCTAATTCATTATAAATCAAAGGGATAAGGTACCCGTTTTCCCCGGAAAGTCAAGGAGAAAAATCCAACATCCACAATTCGTGGTGATTGTTTTTTAATTATGAAAAGAGAATGTCTGCAAACCACTTCCGCAGTTACCCACTTAATACTATTCTTTGTAACTTAAATTTAGTCAATAAAATACTATAATAATCACTCTCTTTTTTCCTAATAAATTTCCGGTATTCACTTCCGGTGTTCACTTCAAATAAACCACCCTGCGAATTATGCTCTTATCCCCCGCAGTCACCCTCACCAGGTAAATTCCGGAACCGAGGGATGAGGAAGGATGCCACATAAACTCCCCCTTTTGCCCAGAACGAGTCGGGGCATTTTCCCCCACGGATTGGGGGGAAAAATTGCATACTTTCCTTCCGTTAATATCAAAAATATCTGTATGTAAGAGCGTACTATGGTACGCCCCTTCCAAGGCAATCCTTACCATTCCATTAAATGGGTTTGGGTATGCAGAGATATCAAACTCAACCGGACTCGGAATCTGCTCCTCGATAGAAACATCCTCCCCTTTACACATTATCTCACTCATGGTAGTCTCGGCGAAACCAGTACCTATCATCAGAATCGATATCACCGTATCCCTATCACCATTTGAAGCCCCTGAAGGAATGTTGTAGCTGACATTTAGACTATCGAACGCGAACGGATTTATCAGCCCAGTGGGTCCCATGGTCAGGGTCACCCAGCCATGGAGGGAGCTGATGTTGTAACTGAGTATCTTCGCGGCGGTGGAGAGGTTCTGCATCAGCACCCTGATGGAATCAGAACTCCCAGCTGCTCCAGGCGCCGATGATGTCACAATAATACCATCCACAATACTTTCATCTGCCGGATTGGTGGAAGGCGCGGGGCAGAAGATAGAATCCAGACCTTCTGCGGGTGGGATTATGGTATTGCAGAAAATATTGTTTGTCACACCTGCTGGAGATGAGATCGCACAGGCAACGTGTACACCCGAAAAATCTGCAAAACCGGGAGCGGAAGTACATACCTGAATTCCGGTCTCGCCGATTAAAGTGGAAGGATCGGTTATATCACCGAACACAAGTTTACGCCCCCGAATATGTACAAGACCACCTATAATTTGGTCGTCTCCCGAGTGAATATAAATACTGTCTGCGATCAGAAACAAATCATTTCTCCCTGCCAGGAGTGGGGATTTGCGCATTCTGCCTTCTGAATAGCCAGTCTCGATAGAACCAGTAACATTTATTTTCTCAGCAATGATTTTAACTTCTCCACCAGGTGCTGTCCCATAACCCAAACCTCCTAAAATCAGATCGGTGTTGTCCACATCTTCTTTGACTTTAATTACTACTGACCCACCTTTTCCCCTGTCCTCCTCGTCGTAAACACCATCTCCGCCTTGAATATAACCAGAATTATTCAGTAATTTTGCGTCAATAATTATATCGGCTCCCTCGCCCGTTATGTCATAATGACCTCTCTGGATGAAGCCTTCATTTATCACCTCACCCTGAGCTTCAATATTAATCCCCACTAAATGTTCTGCCTCTCCACTGCCCCATAAATTGCCCTCTCCAAAAATAAAACCCCCAGTACTATTCCACAAATCTAGACAAAATATATTAACAACTCCATCAGAAAAAATATCTCCATTGTTAATAAACCAGCCGCTTGCCAATATATAAATATCTTCACCAAAATCAGATGAAATAGTTCCGTTATTCTCCACGTCGCCACGGGCGTGAAGTATTTTGTCGTCATGATCGAAATTTAACGTTCCGTTAACTGTTAAGTTATTTATTGTAGTAAGTCCTGCGTGTGGAAGGAGATCAAAACTGCATGTATTTCCTTCGGGTATAGTAACATTATCGTATAAGTCCGGAACTCCAGGTGGATTCCAGCAATTCGGTTCACTCCATAAGTTATCCACCCCATCACCAACGAAGGTCTTTTCCTCTGCAAATAAATAGCCTGCCATAATAAAACAAAAAAACAAAACAAACACTAATTTTTTCATTGTTCTAACCTTTCCGTGCATACACAACTTTATTTTAAATATATAATAGTCCTTGCAAAAATACATCACTTCAAATAAACCACCCTACGAATCATGCTCACATCCCCCACGACGACCTTAACCAGATATATACCTGAACTTGCGGTTTGGGGAGTCCAGAAATAAGTTAGGGCACGGGATGCAGGAGACTGTGAACAGTTTAGACCAGGATTTGAATACCCATTGTATGGACAAGCATCCCTGCTTGTCATCGAAACCAACCTTCCAGCTATATCATAAATCTCCAATTTTACGGGCGTTTCAGGAAACGCCTCTACTTGTGCAATTTTGATAAAAATTGTACCATTGAACGGATTAGGATAAATCTTAATTCCAAAATTCTCTGGAACCGGTTTCTCACAGATAGATGTCAGCGTATCGATACTCACCACGACTACCAGGGTTTCAGCGGGGATATCATAATCGAGAGTAACTGCCGTATCGCAGGAATGAACCTCGCAGTTCACAGCCTCGTATTTCAGGAGAAAATTCCCTTCCTTGCAGGTTCGAAAGCTTACCCGACCACCAGAGTCAGAATACGAGGACTGCCAGACCGGTCTATCCACATGCCGGACAGACACCCGCAGTGATTCGACCGGAACCCCTGAAGAATCGGAAATAAATATGTGCAAGCTAAGCTGGCGTTTCACCACCGGGGAGTCCGGGTCGCACGTCACTATAACACCGAACGGAGACTCCGAACATTCCCGAAAATCGTACCATCCACCCTCTGGTCGAAGCATTGAAAAAAAGTTGCCAATCATCGCAGCTCCCGCCCTTTCTCCAAACGAACTTACTACCATAGGAGCGGCAGGTTTAACCCACTCGTTATCCGCAAGTCCTTCGAAATTTGACATCGTGAGCATGCCGGATATCTCGCTCCAATCGGGCGGACAGCTAAAGCGAATTTCGTCCGCAGCAAGGCAAAAACCTTCCATCCAGTGGCAATTAGCGGCGAGAAGGATATCCGCCTGGAGTGGAGGACTCCCGTAGATGATCGGAAGGTCTTTACTCTCGTTGCATATAGCAAGAAGGTAGGTATAAACACTGCCGTCGCGGGTATAAATCGTGTCCGGATGAATCCCCGGGTCTATAAACGGGTCCCATACAATATGGTGGGCTTTGCGGCGAACCCGCCGTATCAAACCGTCCGGACCGATGATAGGGGCTGCTTCGAAACACCTGGCGTTGAAATCGACTTCCCAGAGTGTGCCCGGGATTATGGTCACCTCACTCGCTGCAGCTAACGAGCATATTGATCCCAACAGGTCACAAACTTCCCTGGAGCGCTCAAAGTCATCAGCCGGTTCGAACGTAATCACACCGGAGGAATCCTCAAAAATTATGCGCGCCTTGTTGGAATCCCCGCCGAGTAACTCCGCCGGACCTAGTATAATGTCCAGTTCCGGCTCGAGCATCAGCAGCCACCCCATGTCATCCACAATTTCGCCAACAGATCCAGGGTGCAGCAGGTTTAAGGCTGCTATCTTCACCTCGGCTTGGAGTGCGCTGGATAGAGCGAGGATAATTAATAATGCAATTATAACTTTCTTCATGGCGATTTATCGAGTTTTTCGTTTATTCTACAATAATCAATTGTCATTAGTCATTATTCATTTACTAATGAATAAGTTTTACCTCCACCTCTTCTGCTCCGGATTTTATAACATAATCACCCGGCGGATTTTTATCGCCGATTATCCCTTCCCAGATAGTATGTTCCGGTTCTGGCGCGAGTCTTTCAACCAGTCTATTATTCTCATCATATATTTCTATTTCACCGGCAGCCCCGAAAATAAACACTGGACCGGAGCTGATCTCCGGAAGGGCTGTCAGCTTTTCAAATGCCGGCTTATCCTGTCGAGAAGATGCAAATCTTACCGGGATACTGTCGCCAATCTGCGGAACATGCAAATCAACTATTACGTATGTCGGGCGCTCTTCTACCCAGGCGAGGGGTTCGTACGCTACCGGGTCGCGATCGTTGCCGTAGTTGTCTATCCCCATTGCGGTCCAGTTCGTGCTGAAGATGTCGCAAGACAGGAGGGTAGCGTCGACCCTCACCCAACCGTCACGCGGAATATCCCAGACTCCCGAGAGCGATATCCCTTCAGGGTTCCAGGTCCACTTCTGTGTTCGGTAGGTCATATTTGGATTCCCCGCAGCGGACCAGGTACCATGTGGAAGGAGCCATAGTGGCGCGGGAGCATCCACGGGATCGAGCAGGCCATCCAGCGCGGCGTTCTCGTAACAGATGGTGGTCATCACCGAAATCGCGCCGCCCGATTTAACTGCAACGCTGTCACAGTGAATGGTCGTGTCGCGGGTTTCGTCCAGCGAACTGTACAGGCATTTTCTGCGAATGCGGTGCAGCTTGCCATCAGGCCAGAATATGGGGAGTGAGTTGTAATTGATACCTTCGATAACCTCACCGCACGTAGAAGCCCATACATAGCACGTCTCAGATAACGCGATGTACCGAAGACTGTCTATGTAGGCTGCCGTTCTAACATCCTCCGGCGCGGAGGGATTCAGCGGATGAGGCACATACCCCAACTCCGGGTCGTAAGTGAACGTTACTTCCGGACGATAATGTGAACCCCCGTCAGTACCGCCAAAGGCGAACTCGGGAAAAAGGATGATATCGATCCCGTCAACCTCCTCGATCATCGCAGCGCATTTTTGATAAGAGAATTGCGCAATGTAACTCCAGTTTATCGAACCGGAAGTATATCCGCGCACGATAACCACCCTGACATGAACCGCTTCTGCTGTAGATAAGAAAACAGTAATAGCAATTATCAATGTCAGGATAAAAAATCTTCTTTTTAAAATCATATAAAGTTCGCTCGCAACCTGAGATAATTTAAAGATATTACAGGGCTACTAAAATAAATTACGAAGATTTTCTCTTATTGTCAATTAATAAAGCTTGAAAAGACTGTTAAAAACTATATTCCTCCACTCATCCATGGAAGAGAACGAGAAAAAATCGAAACAACTAACATATTATATTTGTACTTTTGGTGTCAAAAGCCTTTTATGCTTTTACAGCATCGTGTATGGATCAACGTTCACTGCGACCCTGACCTTCCCCCTTCCCTTTCTCAGTAGCACCTTGAGTATGGGATATGCTCTTTTCAAGTCTTCGCCCTTTATTAGTAACTGCCAGCGGTATTTCCCTTTCAACCTTTCGAAGGGCGCTGGAGCTGGCCCTAAAATTCTCAAATCACGCGTTTCATCGAGCGCTTCTTTCAAGTCGTTTGCCAGGTTTGTTATGCGGGTAATCACGCTATTCCTGCTGTCTCCAGAGGCGGTAACCATTACCATTCTTCCGAACGGGGGATACCCCATCGGTTCCCTCTGTCTTATCTCCTGCTCATAGAACCCTGTATAATCGTGCCTGATCGCATAATCAACAGCGGGATTTTCCGGGTTATATGTTTGGATTACAACTTCCCCCTTCTTTGTGCCTCGACCTGCTCTTCCGGCAACCTGCATCAAGAGTTGAAATATCCGCTCCTGAGCCCTAAAGTCAGGCATCGACAACCCAATATCCGCATTGATCACCCCAACCAGTGTGACTTCGGGAAAATCAAGCCCCTTCGCTATCATCTGGGTTCCTACCAGCACTGTACCCTTATTGCTCGAAAATTCCGTCAGGATATCAGCGTGCTCCCTGCCCCCGGTTGTCACATCCTGATCCATACGAATTATCTTCTCTTCGTCAAAATATTTCAGGAGGTCCTCTTCAATTCTCTGCGTACCTCTTCCCTTATATCTTATTTTTTCCGAACCGCATTCAGGGCACTCGTTTGGAGCATCCTTCTCCATGCCGCAGTAATGGCACCGAAGCTTGTAATCATTGAGATGATAGGTCATAGGGACCTCGCATTCGGTACAGTTCATTATCATTCCGCAATCCGGGCACTGCAGAAAGCTTGCATAACCTCTCCTGTTAAGGAGAATCATGGATTGATTCCCCTCCTCGATCTGCTCAACGAACTTGTCCTTTAACAGCATGGAAAAACTCGAAAAATTCTTTCTCTTTCTCTCATCTTTCAGATCGACCACGTTTATGTTCGGCAACTCGCCGCCAGTTACCCTGCCCGGGAGTTCGTACAACTCATATTCACCCTTCAAAGCCTTATGATACGACTCGATGCTGGGAGTCGCGCTTCCCAGGACAATAACCGCATTGTCCCTTCTCGCTCTCTGAATAGCTACTTCCCGCGCATGATAACATGGCTGAGGTTCGTCCTGCTTATATGAACCGTCCTGTTCTTCGTCGACAATAATCAACCCGAGGTTCTTCACGGGCACGAATACTGCCGAACGAACACCTAGCGCTATTTTTAGGTCACCGTCCCTCAATCTCCGCCAATTGTCGTACCGCTCCCCGGGTGACAATTTGCTGTGGAGTACGCCAACCTTATCGCCGAACTTCGCTTTGAACCTGCCCCAGACCTGCGGCGTCAAAGATATCTCCGGCACGAGGACCAATACTCCCTTGCCAGCCCTTAATGCTTTCTCTGCCGCCTCAAGATAAATTCGCGTCTTGCCGCTGGCGGAAACCCCATGCAGAAGTATCGTCGAGTTTAATTCCCTATCAATACAATCACTTACTCTAACCAGTACATTTTTTTGTTCTTTTGTTAACTCTACATCCTTAAGTTCCTCCTCCAGCCACCCCTTTTTACCTTCTCGGAAAACCTCTTCCTCGTCATCCCTTAAAATTTTCTTATCCATGAGAGCCTTCAGAACGCTGTATCCATATAATTTACCTATGATGGTGTAGCTGACTCTTTTTTCTGGGTCCTCAAGAAAATGCTGAATAATTTCCTTTTGTTTTTTGGACCTTAGATCCTTAACAGAATCTTCTAAACCCTTCAAAAAAGTACTGTCGGTAGAACAGAGACTTATGACCCTGTTTGTTTTTGGTTTTACTCTCCTTTTATACTCAATCTCGAACTCTATAACACCATCACTTTCGAGGTTATTCAAATAGTAGCTTATGTATTTTTTGTTAACATGTTTTTGTAGTTCTGTCAAGTATAAATCGCCGTGTGTTTCGAGTGCTTTCACTATTTTCGCAGCTATTCCGTCGTATTTTTTTTCGGGCAGAGCCTTAAGTTTCACTTTCTTTTTAATCCCCACGCTGGTGCCCGTGGGTACTGCCGCTTTGATAACTTCTCCAATAGAAGTAAGGTATTCCTCGGCTATCCATCGATACAATCCCAGCGCTTCTTCGTCGAACAGGGGGGCTGCATCGAGCACATCCCAGATAGACTTCGGGTATCCATAATCGGGGACGTCCATGATATCTACTACAAAACCTACTCTTCCCCCTCTTCTAACCGGAACCACTACGCGGCTTCCAATTTCCACTTTTTCCGCGAATTTTTCTGGTATTTTATATGTGAAAGGTTTGCTGAATGGTATGGGAAGCGCTACATGAGCATATCTATCCATAATAAATAACTCTAATATTCATATTAATGAAATTCTATCGAAAATCAAAAACGCGCGTTAAAATTTTACAAAACAAAGCCGACTAAGACTTTCAGTTTTCAGGAAAAACGGGCACCCAGAGCACTGTTTCTATTCGAGTTCCTGTATCTTTGTTTCGACCTCTTTTACTTTCTCCTCCTCGCCCAGTTTTTCGTAAACCACTTTTAATTTTTTCCATGAAAGCAGGTGATTGGGGTTTACTTTTACCGCGTCGTTAAAATATTTCGCTGCGGCTTCCCACTCGCCTTCTTCCATTTTAAACAGACCAACGCCGTGATTGTAAGCAAGGTTTCCTTCTTTGGTTCTGTCAAGCTTCGCGAGGGTCGTTCCCAGGTGCTCCCATGCGCCGCTATGGTTCTCATCGATACTTATTATCTCTCTGAAGATCGGCTCTGCTTCTTCGTATTTCTTTTGTGCGTACAGGGCTCCACCCCAACCAAGCAACGCATCTATGTGCAACTCATCAGGCTCATCACCTTTGAGGTCGGCTACACCCTTGAAATTGTCAACAGCTTTGTCGTATTTCTCCTGCCTGTAATAGACCATGCCAAGATTGAATAGCACAGCCCTGTCTTTTGTGCTCAATCCTTTAGCCTTTTCAAGTACTTCCGCCGCCTTATCGAGCTCGCCATCGTTTATGTACATTACCCCTTTCTGCACGAGAACCTCCACATCTTCGGGATTCGCTTCTTCCAGTTTGTCCAATATTTGCATAGCCTTATCGTTTTCCCCTTCACCCAGAAGATTATTAACGATAACCATTCCGATCTCAAGGTCTGTTGGGTCGATATCAAACGCCTTCATATATGCGTGTTTTGCATCTTCGTTCTGTTCCAGCTTGCCGTAAAAGTACCCCAGATTCTTCCAGGCGTCTGCCCTTGTCGAATCGATAAAAACCGCTGTGTTTGTCCATTTAATAGCGTCTTCGAAATTCCCCTTCTGCCCGGCGTTAACTCCCCTGTTGAAAGCTTTAACCCATTTGGATTCTCTCCAGCGCCATATCTCCCCTTCAAGGCCCGGTTCAAATTTGAGCGCTTTATCGAATGAAACAGCCATCTTCTTAAAACTGTCCATCTCTGCGTAAACCTGCCCCATTAAAAAATAAGCTTCCCCGTTCACGGGATTGCTTTCCACCTCTACTTTGAGCTGCTCGAGCGCTCTGGGCCAATCACCCTGTTGAATATATACTTTAGCGCCTTCTACATAAGGACTTCCACAATTGACCAAAAATAAAAGTGATACACAAAATAACAAGATAAACAAACCTTTCACGATTCCTCCTTTCATGAGTGACAATATCTTTGGTACTAAAATGTATATGTTTTACTTTTAAATACAAGCAAATTTTAATTTTTTTGTCAATATGTTAATAGTGTTTGACTTAAGTAATCAGAAATGATAAATTATTTAAACAGGAATAAAAGATATGTTAGCAGTTCGAACATACACTTTGGAAATATTTTAAAAATGGGGTTTAAGACATGAAAAGAATTTTACTATCGTTCATAATTTTAATTTTGGGTCTTGTCGCAACCATTCATTCAGAGGATTTGACACTATTCAAGGAATTATTTGGAGAAGGCGGTTATTACGGATGGTCTATTTGCGGGTTGGATTTCAATGACGATGGTTTTCAGGATGTTGCCATTGGAGCACCAATGTACAGCGGTTCGGTTGGTTCTTCCCAGGGAATAGTATATGTATATTTTGGCGGACCTGACATGGATACAATACCCGACCTCAGGATTCTCGGAACCATGGAAAGGGAACAATTCGGTATTTCTCTTTCCAACGCCGGCGATCTCAATGGTGATGGAGCTGACGACTTGGTGGTAGGTGGAAACGTCACCAGGGACATTGGCGGCGCTTATATTTTCTTTGGGGGAGCGCTTCTCGATTCTGTACCGGATATAACAACCATCGGGGAGGCGAGAGTTGACAACTACGGCTACTCTGTGACTGGAGTCGGCGATATAAATGAAGACGGGTTCGATGATATACTTATCGGCGCTCTATACAACGACGCCAGGGGACCTCGAACAGGAAAAGCCTACCTGTACTTTGGCGGCGAAGATATGGACTCCCTGCCTGACATGGTCTTTACCGGGCGGGACAGCCTTGACGATTTTTCGTGTTGCCTGGACGGCGACTATGATTTCAACAATGATGGCGTTCCTGATTTCATTGTCGGCGCTGTTCAAGCTGGTTGGGCTTCCTCGTACGTCCCCGATTCCCTCGTCAGACCGGGCGAAGCCTTGATCTTCTATGGTGGAACAGCGCTTGACAGCGATCCCGATATCGTTGTAAGGGGCGAAAATCCGATGGATTTCTTCGGCGGCACCGTTTCCGGAATACAGGACTTCAACGGAGACGGCTACGACGACTTCATTTCCGGAGGTTACCATTACTCTGAGGTCGAATCTGTTGCTGGAAGAGCTTACCTATATCTTTCATCTGAATTTCCAGATACAACACCTGATCTCATCATGAGCGGCAGGATCGAGGACGAAACCTTCGGTGACATAGTCGCAGACCCCGGGGATATAAACGGGGATGGATTCGGCGATCTGCTCGTCGGCGCTTCCAAAAACCGCGACACTGGCATCTCTACAGGAGTGATATATATTTACTACGGCGGCGAAGAGGTCGATCCAACCCCGGACATAATTATCTTCGGAGAAAGAGAAGGCGACAGGTTTGGCTGGGCATGCGAAACTATAGGCGATATAAACGGCGACTTACTCCCCGACCTTGCCGTGTCCGCTCCAAGAAACGACGCCGCTGGTGAGAACGCAGGCAAAGTATATATTTTCCTTGGATTTACAGAGACTGTCCTGTACTGGCAGGCAGAATTGATATTCACTTTGCCCGGCTACATCCCAACGCGTTTGACAATAGGACAATATTCACTCGGTTCGGACGGCTATGATCGTGGCATAGACGACCTTCTTATTCCCCCGCCCCCAGACACCAGAACAGACGCTCGCATCATTCTTGATGACCCAGAAAATGAACATGTCATGTGGCTTTCTTCTGACTACCGCTCTATTGATGATACCGCAACCACGTGGTCAATCTTTACAAGCGGCTCCGGAGAAGCAACAATCGAATGGGATCCCGAATCTTTTGGTAACGGTGTGTTTCTGCTTAATAATTACTTCGATATGAAAGCATACGATTCTTATACTTTTGAAATGGGAGATACCCTGCGCGTAAATTTCCACCTGTACCCTATGAGCAATTTTATGCTTGAAATTGAGGAGGGGTGGAATATGATTTCGTTACCACTATATCCGAAAAATTATATAATGTCCGAACTATTTGATTTTTCTGGTTATGATACCTATGTATTTGATGCTTCCTCGGGTTCATACTATTCACCCGAAAGGTATCCTACGACACACTGTCTTTTCCTGTATTCTCCATCTAACACTACGAAAAATTTCATTGGTTATCCAATGCGAAAATATACAGTTGATATAATTGAAGGCTGGAACCATATCGGTTCTGTGTGGAATGCGCCTAGTGTTTCATTTTTAGATCCGGATGATATACCGGATGCATCTATAGTACCAAATTCCCTCTACGAATACAGCCCAGCATCAGGATATATTCTTTCTGAAAACATTGAAACTGGAAAAGGATATTGGGTTCTATCCAGAAGAAACTGTAAATTAAACGTAAATAGCGATTAAGTAAACAGCAATTAACATTATAATATAAAAGTGCCGTTTTTTTTCATTGAATTTGAACAATCTAATAAAGTATTATTAGTAAGAATTTATATAGAAAAATAATATTAATAAGCGTGTTAATATTGTTAATAAGACAACCATATTTTTAGCAAACCCTTATATTGGCGAGACAATTCAACTTTAACTTATCAACATAACATTAAGAATTTTTTAACATCTTTCAACAATGGGATTTGGTTGACGCACACCTGGTGAACAGCGGGTAAGTTATCGAGATGTTATAAACACAGTTATCCACAAAATGTTGATAACTCAGGAAGGGTACTCTTTCGCTCTACCAACCTCTTTGCTTTTCGTTATAGCGAATTTTGTGCCAAACGGACCGGTTATTTCATTTAAAAAGGTCGTTCCAATAATTATAGATATAATAACATCTCCAAGATCGCCCAATGGTGTATCTATGCCTGAGAATTTTTGGGAGGCAATTATAGCTAAGCCAATTGCTACCCCTGCTTGCGGGAGAAGAGCGAAACCAATATATTTTGTTATTTTTGCCGGGGCTTTGCTGACCAAACCGCCGAGTATGGAGAATGTTACTTTTCCAGCACCTCTTGTTATAAAATATGTTAGTGCGAGAACGGCTTGCGCAAGCAATACTTTTAGATCCAATTCAGCGCCGGCGATAACAAAAAAGATGATAAATATTGGCATATCCATCTTTTCAAGGGCAGAGAAGATTTGATTCCTTCTTGCGGAATAATTTGATATATACCAGCCCATGGTCATACTCATCAGGAGAGACGATAGATGGATATCCTGAGGCAGGTGCATAAATACGAGTATATTATGCCATTCAAGCTTAAGGATACCGCCCCACAACAAGAGGAAACCGACGGTTATAGCGAAGATATCAATGGGGTATTTTACAAATTTCTTGATTGCGGCGTTAAGGATCAATGCCCCGACAAACCCAAGAACAAGGGCAATTAGTATTTCCGATATCGGTATGATAAAATTCAGGAAAAAAGAAAATTCGCCGTGGAATATCATTGTTTTTGCGATACCTATAATTATTCCATAGATGATTATGCCAACTGCGTCGTCGAGACAGACTACAGCGAGGATAGTCTGAGTTAAGGGTCCACTCGCTCTGTACTCCCGAATGATGTGGTATGTTACCGCGGGAGCGGTTGTGGTGCCGATAGCTCCAAGGACGAGGGAAAGAGGCAAGTTTCTTGTTAATAAATAGGTGCCGGTAGTGATGAAGAAAAGCGCTCCTAAAGCTTGCAGGACAGTTATATAAAAAATAGGTTTGCCAAGGTTTTTAATGTTCGAATTTCTAAGTTCGCCGCCGATATAGAATGCTATGATGATGAGAGCGAAATCAACTATCGGGGTCAACTCGCGTATCAACGCGTCGTTGTATAATCCGATGAACGATTTACCAATGATTACGCCAGCTATTATGTAGCCTGTTACTGCGGGGATTTTAAACCTTTTGAGAATTTTCCCTATAAGGAACCCGATCAAAATTGCTAAACCAGCACCTGTTAACTCGTTCATTTATAGTCCTCTGTGGGGAATTTAGGCATTGATTGTTTTCAGGGTGAGAACAGATTAAAGAGTCCACTCCATCGGTGTTCCAAGGAAATCTTCGATCTTGACGGTGAATAGATAACCTGTGCCCTCTTCGTTGAAGTCGATATTGTAATCGTTGGCAATTTCTTTTATTTCGTCGAGGTCAATACCGTCTTCAGTGACAGCCATTATGGTTTTAGTGAACGCTCTTTGTCCTTCCAATTGTCTTCTGAAACCTGCGAAGAGTGGGATATCATATCCCAGGACCTTACCCATCCCCACCGAATCTATAATATTTGCCGTGGTAATACCGAGCTCTGTTAGAATTGAAAGCATATTGTCGAGCAGTTCTTCTTTTTGTAATATGATGATTAAAAGGTACATATCTTCCTCCACAGCTATAGTGGTTCCCGGCGCAAAACAAGAATTAAGTACATAAAACCAATATAAAGGGAACGTTGTTTATAATATTCCTAATGGTTATTCAAGTCGAAATCCTTAATTATATCCAATATCTCTTCGCTCGATCTACAGCTTAATAGTTTCTCGCGCCTTTCCTGTTTTATCAGAAAACGGCCAAGCTTAGCTACAAGTTGAGTGTACAGCTTTTTCTCTTCGTTTTTTGCCGCAACCAAGAATATTATTTTCACGGGTTTATCATCGATCGAATCGAAATCCACGCCATCTTTGAAAATTCCCAGACAAGCAGTCAACTTTCTTACGTCTTTAAGTCTCGCGTGCGGAATTGCTACTTCGTAACCTATTCCGGTGGAAACGATACTTTCCCTCTCGAAGATCTCATTTCTGAGTTTATCGAGGCTGACTACATTTTCGGATTTTCCAGTGATCTCAAGAATTTTGTTGATTGCTTCTTCTTTGGATTCTGCCACTAATCCAGTGGCTATGAAATCAATAGTAAGATAGTCAGATATTTTAACCATATCAATCACCTCTCGAAAAATAATTTTTATTAGGGCGCGACGAGATAAGAATTGAACATTTCTTTATCAGACATGATTTCCAGCGCTCTCTGGAGTTCCTTATCAGTCTTAACGGTTACCAGTTCATACCTTTTTTCGGTGCCCCACAACTTGGCGACTATTTCCCTTTTTATCCCGTTTCGAATGTACTCAAGGCTTTTATCAAAATCGCGTTCCTTCTCGTGTTCCAGTCTTGCCTGTAATTGGTCGATCGCATAGTTGGTGCTGTCTGAGTATTTGTTTTCCTCTGATAATTCAACAATTTTTTCAAGTTCTTCCTCGGCTCTAGTCTGATATGAAAAATCCTTTTCTTTCAGTAAATTTTTAAAGTCAGATAGGATTATGTCATCAACCTCGAAATCTGTTGGAATATCCTTGTGCTCAACAGTGTAATCAACTGCGAATTCGAAAAACATGCCCTTGCGCTCCAGCTCTATGTCGAGTCTGTTTAGTTTCTCCGGTTCGTATGTGATATCCGGAAAGATGCCTCCTCCACCATATACTTTTCTGCCGTTGTCAGTGTAATAAACAGGCAAGCCGGTTGTATCGGAATCGCTGATGCTGATTGTGTCTTCATCAATCTCTTCCTCGTATTCATCGGTGTATTCTTCATCTTCTTCGGTACTTGAGTATTCGGATATGATGGATGAGGAGCTTTTATTCAGGTAATCCTCCTTCTGTATGCACCGGCCACTCGGGATATAATATTTCGCAGTAGTAATTTTGAGAGCTTGTCCATCGTCAACCGGAATCAGGCTTTGGACCAGACCTTTCCCGAAAGTTTTCTGTCCCATAACAACGCCTCTATCATGGTCTTGAATTGCTCCCGCTACGATCTCGGAAGCAGACGCGCTTCCGTTATTAACCAGGACAAGAAGCGGTTTATCCTTGAAAAGACCATCCATTCTGGTATTGAATTCCTTATCCTGAAAGGTTGACTTCCCCTTTGTATAGACTACGAGGTTGTCCGCTGGCAGGAATGCGCCGGAAACTTCTACTGCCTGAGCTAGTAAGCCGCCAGGATTATTCCGCAGATCGAGAATCAAACCATCTATATCCATTTCGTTAAGTTCGTCAATAGCATCCCTTAGCTCGCGCCCTGATTCTTCAGAAAAGCGGGATAGCCTGACGTAACCTATGTTGTTTTCGAGCAAACCATAATAGGGTACGCTCTTTATCTCTATAACGTCCCTTGTAATATCATAATCAATTAACTTGGGCTCGCCCATTCTCTTTATAGTAATGGTAACCAGAGAACCGCGAGGTCCACGAAGCTTGTCGACCGCTCCGTCCATGGTTATGCCCTTTGTGCTCTTGCCCTCTATTTTCACTATCTGATCCCCTGCTTGAAGCCCAGCCCGGTATCCAGGCGTACCCTCTATTGGCGAAATAACGGTCAGTACATCGTTTCGAATGCCGATTACAACACCTATGCCTTCAAACTTGCCCTGAGTACTTACTTTCAGGTTGTCATACTGCCTCTTCTTGAAAAATTGAGTGTGAGGATCGAGAGTTTTCAACATGCCGCTTATGCCAGCCTCTGTGAATTTCTTGAGGTCTATCGGATCAACATAATTCCGGTAAGTCTCAACAGAGACATTATTAACCAACTTCATCATCTTCCAAATATTCGTGTCTTCGTCTTCCTTGCTAATACCAAGTACCGTTATGAACACAACGGCAACCAGAGCAATTATTATTAGAAGTTTATACTTCATTACTTCTACTCCTTCTCGTAAATAAATTTAATAGTTCATTTCTGATATCCTCCCAAACCATTTCAACCGAACGGTTTCCATCAACCCTTTTGAAACGGTCAGGAAAAATTTTTAAAAGTTCAGTGTAACCATTTCTCACTTTTCGATAGAATTCTATGCTTTGATCTTCCAGGCGGTCTTTGAACTTGTCCATTTTTTCTATTCTTGAAATAGCAGTTTCTGGCTCGATGTCAATGAATACTGTTAAGTCGGGCACGGTTCCCTTTGTAGCAGCTTTATTGAAGTCCATTACCAGGGTACGTGATAACTCTCTGCCCTCGCCCTGATAGGCGACCGAAGAGTCTGCGTATCGATCCGAGATAACATTGACGCCCTCGTTTAACTTAGGCATGATTATTTCTTGAGTATGCTGAGCGCGACAGGCTAAATATAAAAAAAACTCGGTTAAGGGATATACGTTTCCGGAATCCTTATCGAGAATTATCTTTCTGATTTTCTCGGCAAGAGGTGTTCCTCCCGGTTCGCGAGTTATGTACACAGGTTCGCCTCGTTCTTTAAAGAAGTTTTCCATTCTCATGATCTGTGTGGTTTTTCCGCTCCCGTCCAAGCCCTCTACACTTATAAAATATCCTTTTTCCATTACTCAAATATAGCTTAAGCTTTTAAAAAAAATGCAAATCAATTTTGCAAAATACTTAAAATAAAACATAAGTCAATAGTATAATATGTTCTAAACTGAAATCAAATTAAATTTGGGGGGATTCATTAAAAAGCCTGGAATCTAAACGATAAAAATAAACCGGTTCTCCATTCAGGTAGTTGTTGAGTATGTCGTATGTCTTGATTAAGGAAATTTTATGATTCGCTTTCAAGATATTCTCTACCGCGGGGTCTATCTTTCCGACCGAGATGTAAAAATCCGGCTCGTATATTTCTATCCGTAATTTTAGATCAAAGAGCTCGGGATCATCATTAACGGAAAAGATTCCTGTGCCAATACTGACAGTATTCGCTATGGTGCCTATAAGTACCGGTTCCCCGGATTCTTCGGATGCACAAAGATTCTTTATGTCGTTGCACATTCCTATCAAAGAGTATCGAGGGGATGAAATATATCGTGCTATTTCAACAATATTGAAAGCGCTTGAAGCTATTAATAAACACACCATGAGAACGTTGAAAAATGATTTCCTGAAGTTTTCAAAGACGTAGTCGGTGATTATAGAGACAATTATAATTACTGGAATGGCTGTTGGAATAAAATATCGTGGGGGATAGTACCTGTTTATTCCAAGCATCAAGCAGTTTAGGAATATCCAGAGCAGAGACATGGTGAAAAGTTTATCCTTTCGGAAATTTTCTCTCGTCCCAAAGAGAAATAATCCCCCGATAATGCTTATGGGATAGAGTACATAATCTATCCTGTAACCATTGAAGAATGCTTTCAGGATGCACAAAAAGATTGATTGATCTGAGTCGAACCGAACGGAGAAGTTGTGTGAATAGAATTGTGTAAAATCCCCCCAGTATCTCCTTAGGAATAATATATATAGCAGGGCGAAGCAAAACATGAGGGTTATTGTAAAAATAGAAACATCAAGTATTTTTCTTCGGTTTGCTGTCTTTTGCTTCCAGATGAGGAATACAGAGACCGGTAGAGCATATATTAAGCCTGTGGACTTGACCAGCACGGAAGCGAATAGCGCTATTGCGGAAGCTGTCAGGAATATGAGTTTGTTTTTAGCTGGATTCGCAGCAATGAAAAGGAAGCTAAGCATAATGAACATGAGCATTGGTATCTCGCCGATAGCCAGCCGGCTGTATGCGAAGATGAAATAATTGATCGAAATAAGAAAAGATCCCAAATAAGCAACCCTTTGATTTGCTAGTTTATTAAGAAAACCGAAGAGAAATATCAGCATCAGGATAAAGGAGAAAACTATAACCAGCCTCGCGGAGAAGAAGCTGACACCGAATATTTTGAAGAAAAACACCTGTAGAAGGATGAAGACGGGAAAGTGAACTGCTAAATTAGAATCCCCTTCGATATACCAATCGCCGTAAGCAACCTGCGCCACAGCGTTTTTACAGTACCAGCCTTCGTCGGTGTAAACAGCTCCCGACCACGTTATACCCGTCGGGAAGTCAGCTTCAAGGTGGGCAAGTCTGAGGAATACGAAAAACGCAATGATAATCATTGAAGCGAGTTTTAAGTATAAACCTCGTCTGCGGTTCATCTTCTGGTAGTTTATGTTAAGTTTACTATTTAAGATTTTCTTTAATTTTCTTCAGGAAACCTTGGTTCTTCTTCGTTTTCTTTTCTTGTTTTTTTTAGTAAGCCCTTGATAAGGAACTTGATTACGAGGTAGATTACGAGTATGATTGCGCCGAAAAACCATGTTAGAGAAATGGATAGACTGCTGACAGCGAAAAGTCCGGCTATCCAGGTTAATATGAGTATCTCGATGAAGGCGGCAATTAAAGCCCTGATTCCAGCGGAGACAATTTTGTTCTTTTTATCGATAATCCTGTGGATAAATCTTATTACTAATTTTGAAAAGTGCAGGAAAGCCAGTATTGAAAGGATTATCACTATGAAGGTTAGAGCGTTTTTAACACCTTTCTTTGTGAATTTCACTTTGACTTGGGGGAACGGCGCTTTTTCATCTTCGGGCAGAACATACTTTTGGAAGCGGCGTTGTGTGCCCACCTGCGGTATCGAAATTCTAACAGGGAATACCCCCGTTTCGGTTGAAGAGAATCGTTGTGCGGTACTGACCATATCCTTTTCGTATTCCACCTGTGCTTCGAGCATTTCCTCCATTCCCGCGGCGCGCTGGCTTTTTGCCGCCATCGGCGGAACGTTTGACTCCATGTCGAATACACCGCCGGCGCCCCTGGAGTCCCCGTAAGTCAATTCGTATGTGGCTTCTTCCATGTTGCCCCCAAATCCCGTGTAGGAGTATCCATTTGGCAGGTATAGCGACAGGTTCATGACACTGACCGGGACATCGACTTTGGGCATGGTGACTTCTCTTCCGCCAACGCACCTTAACTTTTTGCCTTTAACGAAATATACAACTTCGACAGGAAAGGTCGTTGATTCTCCGCCGCCCTTTGATTTTTCCATCGGTATGAGTACTATATCTTTATCCCCCTTGCCTGGCTTTGCGGGTTTCCCGTTCACGAAGAGAGACCATAATTCCGCGTTATCAGGAAGCCGTAAAGCAAGAAACTGCTTCAGGTTATTTCTTACGTTATAAGTGCCGCGGACAATGTAGTTCCCGTCTCTTGTCAGCATTGCGACGAAGGCGGCGTTATCAGCCGTAGCCACCTTTACTGGCAGATCCTCGTGTTTTTCTACATCTATCGGTATAATATAAGGGGTTTGAAGGTACTTGAAAGCAAGGATAATGGGGTGACTGGCTCGACCCCATAGGTTCTGGGGAAGTTCGGAACGGTCCACTCTCGACGCGACATCCAGTGCGTCCGACATAAGAGAGATCTCAACATTTGTCGTTGCTTCTACTCCAATATAACCCTTTTCGCGTTCAACTCCCAGACATTCCAGTACGGGTAAATTGACAGTCGCGCTGACGGCTTCCATCGTGTGTTCGTAATTACAGGTTACGTTGATCGTTCCGTCCGACGGGAACTTTAAATAGCAGCTTACAATCTTTCCGCCCTCTTCCTCTTCCATTTTCCAGTCTCTCTGATTGGACGTGTTGACATTCAGGATTCTCACATCTTTGGGGATCCTGAAACGAACGACATCTACCTTCCCCTGGACAACAGAGTACGACATCACTGCGGATCCTTTAACCATTCCCTCACCAACCGAGTAAAGTATCTGCGCCTCGGAATAAAGCACCGGTTCTACCTCTTCTTCTGCTTCCTCCGGCAGGGACTCGAACCATTCGCAGAAAATATAGTCGGTTGATGACAGGTGTGCTTCAACTACCGTTTTTCCCGGAAGTGTTTGTTTTGCAATGCTGCTGCCGGGAGTTAGTTTAACGTCAAGGTTGGTTCCGGGTATGGTTAACTGGAACCAGGTGGTGCTGGAACGTGGAATATTCAAGCGGAAGTTGGTTGTGTGTTCGGCAAGTTGAATGACGAAACCGGCAGTGAACGCGAATTCACCAGGACCTTTTAAAATAAGGGAATTTTTACTGCCCCTTGGAGTAATTGGCGCCGAGAGACCGTTGAGCTTTGGGGAATGAAGTGGAAGTGACAGGTCAAACAGGGGAATATCTACATAGCCATGTTTGAGTACAACGATAGTGAGATTGACAGTCCCGTTAACCCTGTTTCCGGTGATTCCTGCCCTGTAATCCGCAGAAGGTATCATATATTCTAACGGCGGTATCAGTATTGTGCTGTCTTTCTTCATCGATAGTTCGATGAGTTCCCTTAACTCTGTCCAGGGAATATCAACGTTCGTTTTTGGTAACTTGGGGAGAGTTTCAATCTGAGAGAAAACACCGGCGGCGCTGAAAATGATGATAAAAAAAACAAAGAAAACCTTATGCATTTTAACTTCCTTTTTTAATTGTTCAAATCTATTTCAAAAAAAATAGAATGTTAAAACTCAATTTAATTTTCTATCTGAATTCCAATTCGGAAGCTCCGCGTCGGTGGTTACGTTCATTCTGAGTTTCACCAATCCTGCTTCATCCCCTTCTACAGGGAGATGAGTAACATGCATGTCGCAATTGGAGAGTTTGTTCAGCATGTGAATGCAAGCCCCCGCTTTTTCATCGAAATTTGCGCTTATAGCCAGCGCTATTAGTGTTTCGTCAAGGTTTAGGCTCTCGGATGTACCTTTAAGTATCTCCTTTTTCAGAATATTCACGTTATCGATGATCTTTTTGTGGATAATGTGGTGCTCGTCGTCGACGTTTGCCATGGTTTTAATTGCGTTAATTACTGCAGCGGATTCAGCGTGTAAAAGAGGGGAGTTTTTGCCTGTAACAATTTTACCGTCAGGTAACTGAATTGCCGCGCCGCAACACACTCCCTTGTTCCCCTTGCCCGTTTGGTCAGCCTCTTTAGCTGCTTTGCGCGCCGCAATTACAACCCTTCTGTCCTCCACTTTGATTTTAAGTTTTTGCATCAGGTTTTCTGCTCTGATCAGAGTCTCCTTTTTACCTGTTCCCAGGAGAGCTTCTTTTCTGTACCTGAGATACCTTCTTATAACTTCTTGCTTTGCCGCTTCCCTGCATATATTCTCGTCGATGATTGCCCGTCCCGCCATGTTTACTCCCATGTCGGTCGGCGATTTGTAATTATGTACGTGATTGGTTTTGGAAGCGATACTGTCCATGATGCTCTTCATGAGATCGAAGTTTTCTATATCCCTGTTGTAATTTACAGCTATTTGGTTGTAGCTTTTCAAGTGAAAAGGATCGAGCATGACTATATCGCCAAGGTCTGCGGTTGCGGATTCATAGGCTATATTGATGGGATGGTCCGCGTCAAGATGCCATATCGGAAAGGTCTCAAATTTTGCGAAGCCAGAGTTGATGCCCATCCCGGTATCGTGATATATCTGGGATAAACAAAGCGCCATCTTGCCGGATCCGCCGCCAGCGCCAGTTATTATGACGATTGGTTTGCTTGTTGGGATGTAGGTCATGCTGCCATACCCCTTTTTGCTGACTATTTTTTTCAGATCAAGAGGATAACCCTCTATAATCGGCTGACTGTAAACCTTGTACCCAAAAAACTCCATTTTCTTCTTAAAGCGCACGACTGCTTCCTCGCCCTGGAAAAGTGATATGTTTATCGTAGAGATTCTCAGCCCCTTTTCGGTAAGGTCTGCCAGGTCTTTAAGCACCTGTTTGTCATACGTCAGACCGAAATCCTGGCGGATCCTTCCCTTTTGAATGTCCTTGGCGCTCACGCAATAAATGATCTCAACATGATTACCAAGCGCTTTTAATACCCTTATTTTCAAATCGGGTTCGTACCCGGGAAGCACTCGCGCAGCGTGAAAATCGTTACATAACTTCCCGCCAAATTCCAGGTACAGTTTATCGTCAAATTTGGAAACCCTATTCTTGATTTCCTTTGTCTGCAATTCTATATATTTTTCGGTACTGAATCCAGTGTTCAACTTTCTCCTATCGTGAATACTTCTCCAATTTCGGGTACATGGCAATCGAAGCCCAGCTCCTTTAGTTTGTCACTGAGAGCCATAGCTGATTTTTCCTCGCCGTGAACCACGAATACAGTTTCGGGTTTTTCTGTAAAACTCTGAGTCCACTTGATAAGCTCAGGGTAGTCAGCGTGGGCGGAAAAACTGTTTATCTTGCGAATATCAGCTTTTACTATGATTTCCAAACCCATCATTTTTACTCTTTCCGCACCCTCAAGGATGTATCTTCCCAGACTGCCCTCCGCTTGATATCCAACGAAAAGCACCGTGTTCTTTGGATCCCATAAGCTGTGTTTAAGGTGGTGCCTGATCCTTCCACCTGTACACATTCCACTACCGGCAATAATGATACAGGGTTTCCCGTAGTTGTTCAGCTTGATAGAGTCCTCCGTTTCATGGTTATAAACAAGATTAGGGAAAGTAAATGGATGCTCGTATTCGTTCTTGGCTTCCTTATCATAGTACTTTCTGTACTTCTTAAAGATCTCCGTTGCTTTGATTGCAAGCGGACTGTCAAGAAATATCTTCTCGTCCGGAAAACTGCCGCTCAGGATAAGATCATTGAATGAGTACAAAAGCTCCTGGGTTCTCTCGATTGCGAAGGAAGGAATAAGCAGCTTGCCGCCCTTCTTGAATGTTTCCACTGTGTATTTTAGTAGCAGTTCGTTTCTAAGACCAACCCCTTCATGAAGCCTGTCGCCGTATGTGGATTCTACAAAAAGGTAATCAGCTTCGTCTATCATTGTTGGGTCTTTAACTATGGGGACGTTCCATTGTCCGATATCCCCGGAAAATACGAGCTTCTTTTTTTGCCCGTTCTCTTTAACAAAGAGCTCGATTATGGAGGACCCCAGAATGTGTCCCGCGTCACGATATCTCACCTCGATTGTATCGTTGATGTTGTACAACCTGTCGTATTCCACCGCCTCGAAGAATTGCATTGAATTTTTAGCATCCTCGATGGTATAAAGCGGTTTACGTGGCGGCAGCCCCTGCCTCAGCCTTCTCTTGTTTTCGTGTTCGGTTTCCATTATTTGTATCCCAGCACTGTCTTCCAGCATGATTTCGCATAAGTCTATCGTGGCGTCAGTAGTGAAAATTTTACCGCTGAATCCGTTTGCTACCAGCTTGGGTATTAAGCCGGAATGATCGATGTGAGCGTGAGTCAGAAAAAGATAATCAATTTTCTCAGGCTTAAATTTGAAGGGTTCGTAGTTCCGCCGGTTTGTTTTTTTACTGCCCTGGAACATCCCGCAATCCACGAGAATCTGTGTTTTACCAGTTTTTATCCAGTAACATGAACCGGTTACTATCTTCGCAGCTCCGCAAAAAGTTAAATCCATTTTTCTCCCGAATGCATAAAGTTGGTTGTGTATTTCCTTTTGTTAAGAATCGTTTAAATAATAATAAGGCATAAAGCCTAAACACGCAAATGAAAAAACGCATAATAAATTCTTTGCTTGAATTATGCAAAAACACCGCGTTGCCGGTTACCAAAATATTTCTTTGACATAATGCGGTTGAAATTTTATTTTTTAATGGATTGACATGTAAATTTTTGATTTCTGAAAATATAAACATAAGGAATTAACATGCACATAATCTCGATTGTAATTTACTACTTTCTCGCTTTCGTTGGATTAGTCCTTACTCCTTTTGCGGTGCCGGGAACTTATGTTATCCTGGGCGCGAGTATCTTTTTTAGCATTATCTATAAGTTCGATCCGTTTCCCTGGTATATACTTCTGATTTTTCTTGTGCTAACAGTAGCGGGAGAGGTGGTAGAATTTTTTCTTGGGGTATTCACGGTTAAGAAATATGGGGGCTCAAAGTGGGGGATGATCGGCACCTTTGTCGGAGGGATTTTGGGGGCTCTCATAGGTTCAGCTATTCTGCCGGTTTTGGGGACAGCTATCGGGGTTTTTGTCGGGGCTATAGTACTCGCTATAATTGCGGAATACATTTACACCCAAAAAGAGGATGTTTCTATGAAAGCTGGATGGGGAGCTTTCGTGGGAAGGGTAGGAGCCTTGACGTTTAAATACATGTGCATATCCGCAATGGTCATAATTTCCGTTTTCTATGTTAGGTGACCGGCTGTATTTGTTTGATTACCCAGGATGTTTCACAGCACACATCTAAAATGTAAGTGCTCAAATTTCTTGTTGAGCAAGTCTACAATATACAAAATATACTATAACCTCTTGACTGGTCGGTTTAGCTTGACTTCTGTTTTTAAATTTATTATCTTATGTAAAGCAAAAATAGAAAACTTACGCACATAATAAGTAAAAATAACAGGAGCAAATGTGATTAAATATAAAATTTCAGTTTTATTGGTTTTTATTATGCTGATTCCCTGCTTTCTTTTCGCCCAGGGACCCGTTGCGAATATTGTTTTTCCCGGTAATTCACAGTGGGCTGGATGCGAATACCAGCAGATAATTATAACCATTATTGACCCGGACGGCATAGCCGCTGCCACCATAAATCTTACCGTTAACTCTATCAGTTATGATATCTCTGACCCGGAGCTTGATTTTGTATCCGGCGAGACCCTTTATTTTACTCCTTACGTGCCCTTCGATAACAAGGATACGGTCGAGGTTTCTTTAGTAGATGCGGAGGACCTGTTGGGAAATCACCTGACGGGCAGACCCAGGGAATGGGTTTTTTATATGGACCTCGACAGACCATTCATCAATCCCGATTCAAGATTCCCGCCCCCTGATACGGTGATAACGGGCGGCTACCTGGATATCGGAATTTCCATCGAGGTCGACGATACGACGAGCGGGCTTCGGCTTGGAGGCGGTACCCTATGCATGTGCTTTACTTCCTTCGCCTCTTCAAATTGCTACGGCAGCCGGGGTTCCGGGTGCTGCTGGGATGTTACCGGCTCATCCTGCCTCAGATACGAAGATTCGATATCTCTCGCCTGGACCGAAGACGACTTCCAGGCGGAGGATTCAGTGCACGTCTGTTTTCTCAAAGCTATCGACCGGGTTCAGGATAACGCCTTAACCTGCGGTCCAAACTGGGTGGATACCATGGATGCTGACCTGTGCTGGGATTTTGTGATAGACTCCAGGGGACCGAGAGCTTACTTGATATGGCCTAACGTTGGGGACACCATCGCCTGTGATTCACTGGTGGTTAAACTGACCGATATGTCGGGCGTGGACATTTCGTACGGACAGATTCGGGCAGCGGGTACCAACTATTGGTTCTCAGACCCACGAATTTCGTTCATCGGTGATTCGCTTCTAATACTTGTCGATCCACTCTGGCCTGCCTCCGGCGCAATAAGCGCAAGGATGAACAGGGCTTTGGACGTAAATGGCACTATGAGTACTTACGTAGGAGGCGATTTTGACACCTGGACTTTCTATATTGACAAGCTGCCACCAACCCCATCCAATCCCCAGCCGCCACCCGACACCGTGGTTGGCGAATCCCAGCCGCTGATTTCACTGGAGATTACCGATAACGTCTCTGGGGTGAACCCCTCCTCACTCAGGATAACCGTGAACGGCACACCGTATTCATACACCCATGCCGCAGTAAGCTACGTTGGGGACATGCTGACATTTAACCCGGTAATAGCAGGAGTGAATTTTGCAGATGGCGATACGGTTGTTGTATGCCTGATCTCGGCAGAGGATAGGATACCACCCGACAAGTGCGGACCCAACACCCTGGATTCGCCATGGTGCTGGCAATTCTACGTGGACCTGTCCGGACCTGTGGCAAGCCTTATCCTTCCACCAACTAACCAATACACAGCCTGTGATGACCAGGAGATTCTTTTCGAGATAGTGGATATTGGGGGGGTGGACTCTAATAGTATCGTGTTAACCGTTGAAGGCACAGTCTATGACTTTATGGACCACCTTCAGTTTGAGAATGACACCTTAACCTTTACTCCGACCTCGAACTGGACTGATGGCGCAACAATCAATTTCACCTTGAACTCGGCGATGGATATTAACGGCAACGATCTTGCGTCGCCGATCAGTTCACAATTCTATGTTGACCTTTCACCCCCGTTTGTGACTGGATTCATTCCCGGGATTATGGATTTCGTATCTGATTCCTTCCCCATTCTGGAGATAGACCTGGACGATCTTGGCGCGGGGGTAGATCAGACAACTGCGGTTATCAACGTTCTTGGCTCAAATTTCTCATATTCAGGGTATCCAGGGGCATATACCTGGGATGGTTCTACCCTGACTTTCGACCTCGAAGCAACAGGCTTCACCTTCTCTCACGACGATACAGTGCAGGTCTGCCTTCAAATAGGGGATGACATCCCAACTGAGTACTGTGGCCCCAACGTTCTCGATACTTGCTGGAGTTTTATTTTTGACCTGCATGGTCCCACGGCGCAAATGGTTATCCCGCAGGATGATACGATTACGGGCTGCCCCATGCAGGAAATCGGCATAGTCGTTCAGGATGCGAGCGGAGTCGATTTCTCGACCATATCGCTCTGGATAAACGGCTCATTTTACGGTTTCGGCGATATTAGCGTGGTCGGGGATACCGTATTCTTCGTTCCGGGAAGCCCGTGGACAGATGGGGATACGGTGGTCGTCCGGCTGCTCTCGGTTGAGGATAATAACGGCAATGCTCTTCGGGATGCTCCGGTAGAATGGCAATTTGTTGTGGATCTTTCGCCTCCGCATCTTGGCACATATAATCCGGGCGCTGAAGCTCGTGTGTCCACGGCTACCCCCGTCATTTCCATGTTCGTTCTCGATGAAGGCGCGGGTGTTGATACAACAAGCGTTCAGATTAGGATTGACGGAATCGTATATACTTACGTCTCTGCGGGTGTTAGCTGGTCGGGCTCCAGGATACGGTTCGATTGCGCGCTCGCTGGAGTATCCTTCGAGGATGGCGATACCGTCGAAGTCTGCCTCATCTACGCAGCAGACCTCGTCGCGCCTGAATACTGTGGTCCAAATTCCGCGACCATAGACTCTTGCTGGTTTTTCGTGATCGACCTCTCCGGACCCATTGCCGAAATGGTCGTGCCCATACACGGAGCTTTTGTTGGATGCCCCCCACAACCCATTCACATCCTTCTCGTTGACCCAAACGGTGTGGTTGTAGAAAGCTCCAGCGTAGAAATAAACGGGATGCTTTACGATTACTTTGACCCGGAAATTTCTTTTTCGGGAAATACCATGATCTTCAATCCTTCGGTGACCTGGACTGATGGAGATACCGTAATGATACGGATGGGCTCGGCGTGCGATTCTTTCGGGAACTGCATCACTCTCGGAAGCTACGAATGGAGCTTCATAATGGACCTCTCCCCACCTTATTTGTCGTACGTAGACCCTCCACCATTTTCATATATTAGTGACAGCCTTCCGGAGATTTATCTCGAACTGCCAGACGATGTTTCTGGAATTTTCGGCGGGACTCTCGAAATCTCCATAAACGGTTCACACTACCTCGGTATGATGCCGGGCGTAAACTGGGTAACCGATATTGGATTCGAAATAACGACCAGCGCGCTTTCCTTCCCCTGGGATGACACCCTGACATTCTGCATTCATGAGATCAGCGACATTGTAATGCCACTATACTGCGGACCAAATACCTATGCCCCGGACACGTGCTGGGAATACTACGTGGATATAGTTGGTCCCACGGCTCATCTGGTTGCTCCCGATGATGAGACTATCACCGCCTGCTCCCTTCAGAACATAGTGATTGAAATTTTTGATGGCGGCGGAATTCAAACAGATGCCATAGAGTTCGACTTGAACGGCGCTCACCTTACGGTTGCAGATCCCAGGTTGAGCTTTGAAAACGATACTCTCTTCTATGCTCCGATCGCTTCGTGGGAAGATGGCGATACGGTGAATTTCGAGGTGCTTGCCGCGCCAGATATCGCCGGGAACGACCTTGAAGGTCCGGCAGCATGGAGTTTCGTGGTTGACCTGTCGCCGCCGGTGATTGTTGATTTTTCACCACCCGCATGGTCGCTTCTCTCTGACCCGACCCCGACCATCACAATAGAAGTCGCAGATTCGGTCGCTGGAGTAAACCCGTCCTCGATCGTGATGAATGTTGGTGGAACGCCCTACGTTTACCCGGCTGCGGGATTAACGTGGAACGGGGCAACCGGCACGATTACTTTCGATTCGGAAGTCGCCGGAAGGGCTTTCGCCGATGGAGATACCATCCAGATCTGCCTGACCGTTGCCGACCTGGTTTCGCCGGTTTACTGCGGTCCGAACATCCTTCCAATGTTCTGCTTTAGGGTTACCTTTGATCTCCTTGGTCCGGAAGCGCATATTATCAGACCGCTCCCGGGACAATATACAGCCTGCTCAAACCAGGGTATTTTCATATATCTCTACGATTCGCGCGGTATAAACACTTCGACCCTAAACCTTGTTGTCAACTCAGTTGGTTACAACATCTCCGCTCCTGAGTTATCTTATTTGTACGATTCCTTGCTCGTATTCAATCCATCTACCGACTGGTCGGATGGGGAGGTGGTCACGGTAAACCTGAGCGGTGTTGAGGATAATAGCGGGAACGCGCTTTCAACCCCTATTAATTGGACTTTTAACGTTGATCTTTCACCCCCCGTGATCTCTAATATGGATCCGGCTCCCGGTTCCACTGAGACCTCGCCGACCCCGGTTATTTCCTTTGATGTAAATGACGCGGGAAGTGGGGTCGACCCCTCCACTTTTGTGGTTGAGATAGCTGGGGAAATACTAAACGGCATCCCTCCCGAAGTGGATTGGGACGGTGTAACCTACTCGGTAGCGGTGGAAAGCCTTGCTATGTATTTTCGGGATGGCGACACGGTCGTTATCTGTGTTCGGGGCGTTGCTGATTCTCCGGACCTGTGCCCCGCGAATGTGATGCCCGACACCTGTTGGGAATTCTACGTAAGCTCCTCTGGTCCTATTGCCGAAATAATCACCCCCCCCTCAGGGCACGTTTCGTCGTGCAGCGATCAACAGATCCAGATCAGGCTGTACGATGGTAACGGGATCGACACCAGTACAATAAGCCTGAGAATAAACACCACGATCTATCATCTTTCGGATCCCAGGCTTACTTACGCGGATTCTGTTTTGACGTTCGCCCCTTCGCCCCTGTGGTCTCACGCGGATACCCTGGGCGTGGTTCTTCTCCAGGCGGATGACATGCTGGGAACACCCCTTGAATACGGAGCCCTCGCGTGGTATTTCTACATCGACCTGGAACCCCCGGTCATTAATTCGATCGAGCCTCCTGACGGCGCGTCGCTCTCTGACCCCGATTCTACGATATTTGTATGCGCGTTTGACGATGTTGCCGGTATTAATCCCGCGAGCCTGGAATTGGTTATTGGCGGAGTCACCTACTATTCGACTGATGTGACCTGGTTGAGCGATACGATTTCATTTTCCCTGTCCTCCCTTGGTTACCTTCCGGTAGATGGGGAGGAATTGGAGATTTGTATAGAACAGTTAGGGGACCAGCCAGACCTTTGCGACCCGAATTTCATTTCAGACACATGCTGGTCTTATGTTTTTGATTTCAGAGGTCCCCAGGTGGATTTTGCTTATCCACGGAGTGGATTTTACACAAGCTGCGAAGATTTTGATGTGGAACTTAGAATTACTGATGTGTCGGGAGTGGACATTAACACGCTGATACTTGAAGTTGACGGCGTGGAATACGCCTATCCGAATCCCGCCCTGAGCTACGCGGGAGGAGTACTTAGATTTAGCTCACCAGCACCATGGGTCAATGGTGACTCAATAGTGGTTAGACTTATCCAGGTTTATGACTTCGCAGGCAACGGGATTTCTCCCGCTCCTATGGAATGGTGGTTCGGTCTAGATTTTTCTCCGCCGGAGGTAACGAATCCATTACCATCGCCAGGCTCCATAATCACAACGCCGACACCAGACATCTCTGTGGATATTCAGGACGCTTCATCTGGAGTGGATTCAACCACGATTACCCTCATCGTTGACGGTACTCCATACGTAATTGGAGACCCGGGAATTAGCTGGGACGGTTTGACACTAAGCTTTTCTTCGACAGTTGCCGGCGTGACTTTTCCAAACGAGGCTGTTGTAGAAGTCTGCCTTCAGCCGGTATCTGACAGGGCTGTTCTGTGTGGAGTTAACACTTCTGAAGAATATTGCTGGAACTTTACGCTGGATTTCAGTGGTCCAACCGACACTATGATAGTGCCGCGTCCTGACGCCACAACCGCTTGCGCAGACCAGGAAATTCAGCTTTTGTTGAGAGATGTAAACGGGGTTGATTGCTCTTCCATTGAGCTCAGGGTTGCAGGTGTCGAATATAACACAAGCTATGCTGGATTAACATGTGAGGACAGCATTATTACCTTTACACCGTCCGGAGATTTCAGCGAAGGATACATTTCGGTTGGAGTTCTCCACGCAGAAGACACGCTTGGGAATGTTGCCGATGAATTTACCGTTTGGTTTTTCATTGTTGATCTATCGCCCCCCGAGGTGCTGCATTTTCTCCCGCCCGACGGTTCGATATCAGGGGATTCATCTGCTGGTATAGCCGTTAGTTTCTGGGATGAATACAGCGGAGTGGATACATCCTCAATTATCGTGCAGGTGAACGGCGTGAATTACACTTTTGGCAGCCCGGCGCTCGAATGGGCGGATTCCATGCTCTACTTTCATCCGGAACGTGTTGGAGTTAATTTCCGCAATAATGACACCGTCGAAGTGTGCGTGCAGGCGGCGGACGACCCGGACTATTGCCCACCGAATGTCATGACCCCAATGTTCTGTTGGTCGTTCGAGATGGACCTCGCAGGTCCGTTTGCCACAGTTGTATCACCGCCATTCGACGCGGTAACATCCTGCTTCGACCAGGAGATTCAAATAAGGATAACCGATGTAAGCGGAATCGATCCCGCCTCGATAATCCTCGAGATAAATGGAGATCCCTTCTATTATCCGTCACCGGAACTTTCCTTCACTTACCCGGTTTTGACATTTACTCCTTCTTCGTATTGGTCATCGGGGGACACGGTATTAGTAGTGCTAAGGGAGGCGGAGGATAATCTCGGCAACCCGTTGTCCGTTCCCGGCAGCGTTTGGACAAGGTTCGTGGTTGATCTGGAACCGCCTGTCGCTTATGGTTTTTATCCCGCAGACCTTACCGTAACCTCGGATACTGAGCAGGTGATATGGCTTTATGTCGCGGACAGTTTAAGCGGCGTGGATACGACCAGCATAATCCTTGAAGTCAACGGTGTGGAATACGAGCTTGGAGTTGACCCCGGGTTGACATGGCGCAGGGGCTGGCTGACCTTCGATCCTGTTGTCGCCGGGGTTTATTTTAGAAATGGCGAAACTGTAAATATCTGCCTCGTTTCCGCGGAGGATTCACCGGACCTTTGCCCTCCAAACGCGATAGTGGATCCTGTGTGCTGGAGCTTTACCGTTAATACCAGCGGTCCAATGGCGCGAATACTCGAACCTTCACCGGACGCATTCGTGGCTTGTCCTCCCGGGGAACAGCAGATTTTGGTTCGGATTACAGATGGTGACGGCATAACGCTCGAGTCTATCATACTGGAGGTTAACGGCACGGATTACACCATAGGTCCCGAGCTCTCATTCGCTTACCCGGTTTTGACTTACACCCCTTCGGTTCCCTGGGGCGATGGTGACGTCATTCATGCAATACTGACAAACGCCGCAGATAGTATAGGTAATCCGCTGGGTTCCCCTCTTGATTGGCGCTTTACCGTTGACCTATCTCCACCAGAATACTCAAATCCTCAACCTACGCCGGGATCAGTCTCAAGTGAAGCGCTTCCGGAAATATCCATCAATATTACAGACGCGTACAGCGGCGTTCTAGGTACATCGATCGTTGTCACGGTGGACAGCGATCCCTACTCCATCGGCAGTGGTTTGACCTGGGTGAGACCGGTGGCGACAATTACCCCGGAAAGCCTGAGAACCGCGTTTGCGGATGGCGAGACAGTCGAAGTGTGCCTGGAGGATGTCTCAGATAATCCCGATTACTGCGACCCGAACCACATTGGTGAGCCGTATTGCTGGTCTTTCACGATGGATATCGGCGGACCGGCAGCGCGCATCATCTCGCCAACCCCCGGAAGCTACGTGGCGTGCCGGGATACAATGCAGCAGATACTGATATACCTCTGGGATGATATGGGCATCATCGCTGACAGCATTAGAATGACAGTGAATGGCGACGTGTATGGGTATCGAAGCGACCAGGTGACATATACGGGCGATACCCTGCTGAAATTCACGGCGCTTTACACTCACTGGGTTGATGGAGCTACCGTTTCTGTTGCCCTGAACCGCGCCCTGGATGAACTCGGGAACAATCTTGCCGCCCCGCTATCGTGGGAGTTTTTCATGGACCTCTCCGCGCCTGTGATGGAAAATCCACACCCATATTCGGGCGAAGTCATTAGTGAACCAAACCCGGTCATTAACATGCGCCTATGGGACGAGCTTTCCGGGCTGGATACGTCATCAATTATCCTTTCGATAAACGGCGACGAGTACAGCTATGAAACGTCCACGGCATTTTTCTATGTGGACACCCTGCTGTCTTTTCATACAGGCGATGAGGGCGTCGTCTTCGAGAACAATGACACGGTTGAAGTATGCATCGTTCAAGCGCTGGATACTCCCGATTACTGCGGACCCAACACTCTCGATACCTGCTGGAATTTCTTTGTGGACCTGGCTGCTCCCGGGGTTGTGCGCTACTTCCCGCCAGATGGATCTTTTACATCCTGTGAGGACCAGGTAATCACAATTCTCTTGACAGATTATAATGGAATTGATATAACTTCCATACAACTCGAGGTGAACTCAGTTGTGTATGACATATCGTCAACCGAGCTTTCATTTGAGGCTGACAGCCTCGCGATTTTATTTGAACCTTCTGCTTCGTTCGTTGACGGCGAGATTGTGAACGTCGTTTTGCTGTCGGTTGGTGACACGGTGGGAAACCTTGCCTCGGGAATTCTGTCATTCAGCTTCACCGTTGACCTTGCTCCGCCGGTTGCAACTAATCCTGATCCGCCGGATGCTGGCAGCGTGTCAGACTCAACGCCCACTATCACCCTTGATGTAACCGACGCTCTCAGCGGGGTGGATTCCGCTTCGCTGACCCTCCTGGTGAATGGTATCTACACTTATACTCTTGCCTCGGCTGCTATGACCTGGGATGGCACAACAATAACGCTTGAGACGGAAACTGCGGGTTTGGATTTCGAGGATGGAGAAGCCGTCGAGGTCTGTCTCACATCCGCATCCGATCTGGCTTTATTCTGTCCGCCAAACGGGATTTCCATTCCTTACTGTTGGACCTTTGACATCAGCCTGGCCGGACCTCACGCGGTGATAATTCAGCCGGGGAGGGGGGATTTTGTGGCTTGCCGCGTCGCGGAACAGCTGATTATTATGGAGATAACTGATGACGATGGCGTGGTCGAGGATTCGATAATACTGATGGTTAATAGCATACCTTACACCACTTCGATGTCTGAACTCACCTGGTCGGCTCCCACGCTGGAGTACGCGCCTTCAACGCCATGGACGGATGGAGCGATCGTGAACGTTGAACTTACGAGAGCGACGGACACCGAAGGGAACGGGATGAGTTCGCCCGTGAGCTGGAACTTTACGGTGGACCTTTCAGCGCCGTACGTTTTTAACTGCGATCCATTACCGGGGGAATTTGTCTCTCCAACTACTTCGGAAATAAGGGTGGAGCTTCTGGATGACCTCGCCGGGATGAGCGATTCCGTTCGAATACAGGTGGAGGGGGCTTGGTACACGCCGGATGATCCCGCGGTTACCTGGGACGGCTATCTGTTGGTGTTTTATCCCGATAGCGCCGGTCTGGTTTATATGGCTGGGGATACGATAGAGGTTTGCATCGGGGCTTTTGATACACCTGATTGGTGCGACCCGAACGAGCTCGATTCGTGCTGGGTTTTCGTCATTGCGGCTGGCGGTCCGATCGCGGAGGCGGTTCGACCACTCGGCGGCGAAATAACAACATGCGCTTACCCGGAGATAATCATTCACCTAGAAGACCCCGAAGGCGACGATATTGACGCCTCGACAATAGTCATTGAAGTGGACGATTCTATACTTACTTATGGCGATGTCGGTCTGACCTACAATCCATCGGATTCGTCGATACACTACACGACGCCGATCCCGTTTTCGCATTATGATACTATTGTGGTCATTCTGCTTGAGGTCTCCGACATTTATGGAGCATCATTGGCTTCCCCTTACGAGTTTTGGTTCATTGTTGACGTAGAGCCTCCGGTTGGGTCGCTGGAAACCCCTGCGGATGGAGCTGTTGTGGGATTGACCCGTCCTGATATCAGCTTGACGGTTGAGGACCTCCCCGCGGGTCTGGACCCCGAATCCCTGACTTTTAGCATAGACGCGCGGGTCTATTCATATACTGCCGGGGAAGTTGCGCTTGCCGGGGACGTTGCCCAACTGCCCGGTTCGACACTCGACGCGCCGTTCTCCGGCGGAGATACAATCTGCGTGGAAGCCTACTTCTGCGACAATGGGCTTTACTGTCCGGCTAACTGCACGACTCACACGTGGTGTTTTTCTATCGGTGGTGAGGGTCCTATTGCTATGCTGCTCGCTCCCCCGGAATCAAGCTTTACCTCGTGCTCGCTTCAACATGTGAGCATTGAATTGCAGGACCCTAATGGAATCGATCCGGCCTCCATCAGGCTGGTTGTGCAGGCGAGTGAATTTACACTCCCGTCCGCCAACCTGGACTTTTCAGCGGGTGTTCTGACCTTTACGCCAACTGCCGGTTTTGACGATGGCGAGGTGGTGAACGTGCAGCTTTACGCCGCGGACAGTCTCGGGAACCTGCTTGAACCGTCACCGTTCAGGGCAACTTTCATTGTGGATATCTCGGCACCATTACTCTATAATATGCTCCCAAGCGACATGGAAATCGTCTATGACTGGTCGCAGCCGGTTTCGGTGGACGTCGAGGACGTCCTAGCCGGTGTGGACGCGAGCTCCCTGACGATGCGCGTTCAGATGCAGCAGGGGACCAGGGAGTTGTCCCCGGACAGCGTGGATGCCGCCTTTGACGGGACAACGTTCAGCTTCGCTCCGCCTGGGATTCTATTCCATGAGCGCGATACCATTGAGTTGACTGTTTACGCTTCCGACCTTGCCGAGTTCTGCGGCTCGAATACAGATAGTGCAGCGTGGCGGTTCGTTGTTGGTGATGATGACACGATTCCGCCAAGTTACAGTAACTTCACTCCCGGCAACGTCCTTGAAGGGATTGCTTTCGATATAGAAGCGGACATTGCTGACACTTCCGGGGTTTTTGATGATAGCACTGGTCCAGGCGGTCAGGGCGTTTACCTTGTATGGGATAACGACTCGGACTTCACCGACGGCGACGAAATAACAATTTTAATGAGCGAGGTCACCCGGAGAGCAAGGGTTGCGCCCGGCACTTCGGAGATCATACTCAGCGCTCACCATTTTATAACCCAGACGCAAATACCGCCGCAAATTGCTGCCGATAGTTTCGTGTATTTCGTTGTATATGCGCACGACAACGATTTCGATTTTGACACGCTGGTGGACAGGGCAAGCGGCTCATCAGCGATTCAGAGAGTGTTGATCCGAAGCGCTGCCGGTCCGACGGCGCAATTGCTGTACCCGGAAGATGGAAGCTTCACCTCCTGCGAAGACCAGGAGGTCATTATCCTTCTCGAGGACCCTGATGGACTGGACGAGTCCACTATCGAATTCGCGGTGGATGGCAGCCATTATACTCCCATAAGCACCAATGTAATATTCAGGAACGACTCCATTATTTTCACACCAGTTTCCGATTTTGTCAATAATCAGGTGGTTGATGTGGAGCTTGTCAGCGCTGCTGATGGCTGGGGAAATGCCCTGAGTGAACCATACGCATGGAGCTTTACTGTTGACCTTCAGGGTCCTTTTGCGGAGTTGATTGAGCCCGACGAAGGCGCTCTCATTATCGATATCCTGGAATTGACCCTCGGTATATGGGATTCGCTTTCCGGCGTGGATGAGTATTCCATTACGATAACGGTTGATGGAGTGACGTACGACCTTTCCGCACCCGCGCTCGTTTGGGATTCCGCGAACGGGGAACTGCACTACTCCTCGGTTGTAGCAGACCAGGAATTCACTGAAGGTGATACCGTTTGTGTTGAGCTCATAACCGCGGATGATAATGCTGAATACTGCGGCGCGAACGAGTTCGAAGGATTTTACCGTTACTGCTTTCCGGTGCTGGTTTTACTGGATTGCGACGTGTACCCGGTGCCGTTCACGCCGAACGGGGACGGTTTCAATGATACGCTCTGGATAAACTATCCCGAGCAGCATGTAGAGAAGGCGGAACTGTTCATATTCGATTTTGATGGGCGGGAGATCCTTAACAAGTCTATTGGACCAACTCCTTATAAGGGCAGCAATTACTGGGATGGGATAGATGGCAATGGCAACGCGGCTCTTCCCGGGGTGTACCTTTATGTAGTCAAGGTCAGGGATGATGTTGTTTGCAAGGGCACGACGGTTCTGGCTCGGTAGGGATGGGATTGACGATTGACGAATGAAAGATGGCGATTTCCGTTGCCAGAACCCGGTTAGGTTTGAGCCTCCGCTCAAACAAATTCCAAAATTCATTGTTTACTATAGGGTTCGTGAAGGAAACCCGCAACCCACCAACTCTCAAACCCGTAACCAGCTCTTGCTGTTTTAAGGTGATCTCGGCAGTATAAGAATACAGCAGAAAGTCCCCTCTTGAGAGGGGGGGACCACGCAGTGGTGGGGTGTGTCTCTAAAGCATACGAATCCACCACCCACCCCCAGGGATTTCAACAATCATTTGTTTTCAATGGTTATTTTCAACTTATTCCCATATATTGCACGTCATTCCCCTATATTGCATGGAGTTTTGAAAAAACTCCTAAAATCAAATCTTTGATTTGATTATAAATCTTTGATTTGATTATAAATCTTTGATTTGATTATAAATCTTTGATTTGATTATAAATCTTTGAT
>JAFGQG010000136.1 GCA_016935765.1 bacterium | reverse complement strand
GTCAAAAGAGGTTGATTTGAAAGAAACTGCAACATGCAGAACAGGGGAACTTGGCCGAAGTGGCACTAATTCGACAGTCTGCTTCGGCGTGACGAGGGCAGGAGATGTGCCCACCGATATCAAGTTTACCGGGCAAAGACTGGACGAGACCGGGCTTTACTACTACAACGCCAGATACTATGATGCTACTATTGGGAGGTTTATCAGCCCGGATACCATAGTGCCCGACCCCACCAATCCGCAGGCATATAATAAGTACGGCTATTGCGTCAATAACCCCTTGAGTGCTATTGATCCTAATGGGAAGGACTATATTTTTGTATGCGGGAGCGGTGGAAAGCCATCAGAATGGGATACCATGATAGATTCTTTAAATATTGATTCATCGGAGAAGGTAATATTTGTAACTGAACCTGAAGAGACATTTGGCGCAATTGGCGGATCAGGTTGGGAAATACAGGACCAAGTTACCGGTCTTGAGTCTTACCTGCTTGGTGACCTGACTGATATCAAATTAATCGGGCACAGCGAAGGTGCTGCGGCGATCATCACCGTGCTAGATAAACTCGCCAATGACGATAATTACCTCGCTGACACTAACGTAAGAAATGAACTACAGGCGGCTGTTATGGTGGAGGGCATCACTGGTATTCTGCATAATGTAGTGCAAGGCTGGGAAGATAACCGTTATAATGATTTGCCAGGGAGACTAGCTAAAAAGGCACCTAATGCAACACTCCTTGATGTATGGAATGCAGCCAGCATAGTACACTCAACGGGACGAATGCCCGGATGGAGTAAGAGTAATACATATTTTTATAATTCATCGTGGTTAGGTAGTCACATGCATTGGTTCTTTGGCCCTATAGGTCTATTAGGCAGATGGGGAATGACTTTGAAATATCATGCTGACCCGTTAGCAGATTCTAAAGTGATTGAAAGAGTAAAAGAGACTGTCGGAGCGGACTAATAATATATACAATGGGATTACATTTATGAAAAATATATTCAAATACTGCTTAATCTTAATCATATGTATTATCTTCGCATGTCATGGATACGCTTGCTCACATGATGAATATAAACAAATTACCATAAAAAATCAGCTCGGCAGTTATTCGCTTGAATACCCGTCACATTATGATAAAGACTTCCGGGAAGTTCTTGATTTTGATATTCCTTACACTCATCTTCTTTTAGATGGTCCGGCTATTAGGGAGACGGCTGAGGTTTTTGACCCTGACACGGGGAATATCAGAACTGTGGTCGGTGAACGCGGTAGTTCTTCCATCGAGGTTATTATTTCCAATTACAAAGTATACCACGGGGAATCCTACACAGCCGCTGACAGAATAGATGCCGTACTAAAAGGTCAAGCAAAGTGGGATAATTTCCAGCTACTGGAACGCTCGCCAATAACGGTGTCAGGTGTAGAAGGTGAACTGATTATCTACCTGGTTGATAAGCTCATGCCTATTCCGGTTGAAGACGGTAAGAACCTGGAATACGTTCGCGCTGCATATTTTGATTATAATGATCTTACATGGAAAATAGTAGCGAAATGCAACCAGGATATTCAGGAGGAAGTCACAGCTTATTTTAATCATATAATCGAAACGTTTAAAATCCTAGAATAACATAGGATATCAAATCTACCGGCCAAAGGCTGGATGAAACGGGGTTATACTACTTTAATGCTAGATACTATGACGCCACGATTGGGCGGTTTATTAGTGCGGATATTATTATTCTAAGACCATGGGACCCGCAGGCTTTCAACCGGTACTCTTATTGCTTGAATAATCCACTGAAGTATGTTGATCCGAGCGGACTTGATGTTGAGATCGAGGTTGATGGCGATTATTGGAATGTCGAAATGATTGATGCCATTCTGAAAGCTGGGTTTTACTTGCCTCCTGAGATGTGGGATTGGTTACTCGAAATAATTAACTCACCTGCATACCAGGCGTATTTAGAACTTAAACACGACGAGAATAACCAAATTGAGGAAATGGAAAAAAGTGATGAAGTTTATTATTTCATAGTTGATTGGGATCCTGGTGAAGATGAACATGATACCGATATTAATGTCGCATATTTTATCTCTTCTTCTGACATCAAAAGATATCGTTGGAACGAAGATCCGGCCTGGTGGCAAGGCGCGGAATGGCAACGGGATTGGTTATATGAAGTAGGAGAAGATCTAAAAGTTCTAGGAAGAATTGCAAAAGGTGGTATTGAAATTTGTGGAGGGTTATTTGTAGGATTATTTGGTGTCGCGGATATGGTAGGTGGAACTATTCTTTCCGGCGGAGCGGGCTGGTTTGTAACAATACCCTCCGGACTATATCTTATTGGGCAGGGATATAACATTATTGCAGTAGGGTTTTCAGACGTGAGTTTAGGAGCGCTAAATCCACCGACTATCCCTTATTTACCAGAGCCTTAAAAAATGGTGAAATTGTGAAATGAACTAAAACAATATATTATTATGTAGTGTTTATGTAAATCAAATGAGTATAATGATCGATAAATATGTATCGGAGAATAAAAACTATCATGAAAAAATATATTTCGCAAGAAGAATATATAATGCAAATAATAGACCGATTGAAAAATAACGGGTACGGGATTAAAAATCAAATTAAAGAAAATATACCCAACGAATCCTTCACTTTTATCAGTCTGGCAAAAAAAACAGAGTTTGCACTCATCAGGTTTGGTTTCTTTTCAACAATTTTTGTTATTTCTAGGAGTGCAAATCCAAGTATATCAGATCTGATAAATTATTCTTCAGTTTGTTATAAGATAGCAAAAAAATCGACTCCCCTTCTCCCTCCGCGAAGCTTTATGTACAGTTTTTTGTGTTTCTCATGTGTTATAGCAGAAGAATTGGATGATGAAACATGCATTTCCATCAAACAGCTTGATATACCTAAACATTGGGCTGCAACCGAAAGACTAGTCGTATATAACGTGGCAGATTCACAACTGTACTATTCAGAAAAAAGACCTCTTTGGGGTGGTTTTTATCATGGATTAGACGAATCCGTCATCAATTATTTGTTATGCTTAGAAGGTTAACTCGATAGTCTCAAACGAACTCAGATTGGCGATTTTGGGTAATTTGCTTGAATATAAATACTACCTTCGGCGGCACCAGAGTGGGTGACGTGCCTACCGATAGCAAGTTCATAGGGCAAAGACTGGATGATACCGGTCTGTACTATTATGGAGCTAGATATTATGACGTAACGATTGGCAGATTTATAAGCCCTGATACTATTGTACCCGGTCCAGCTAATCCACAAGCCTTCAACAGATATAGCTACTGCATGAATAATCCCCTTAAGTTCATAGACCCGACAGGGCATTTAGTTAAGTTCGCCGAGCGTAAGGAAAGAAGGGTATGGATCAGTTGGCCTTTTACAAGATATAGAGAATATGTATATCATGATCTTGAATTGGCATGGAGAGCATTCAAGGCAGTTGCGCCTGATGTTGCCAGTTTAATGGAATTATCATCGACAGAATACACAATAGCTTGGGCTCCTATTGGCGGGCAAGGAAGCGCATGCACTGGATTTGGCGGTGACCAGATGCTATGGATTGATAAAAATTTGCAGGGTAAATCTTACAAAGAAATCGCGTACATTATTGCTCATGAATCAGTTCATGCTCGCCAAGGAAAAATTAGCGATTCGATATATGAGGAGGTTGTAGCATATCAATATCAATATATGATAGGGATACAATTAGGAATAACAAGTACTCTACCAACGCAGATGATGGATATTAACCTAGGTTTAACAGGAGATGCGTTAAAAGAAGAGCTTGAAAGAGCTAAAGCAATCTTAGAAGAAACTGGCAACATCATATATCAAAATATCCCTATAGGTGGGTCAGAAGATATATTTCCATTAGATATGGGGGGCGGTAACTTCTGGTGGGGATATACTCCTGGAGGAAGCCCAATCATTTGCAGCCGAGAGGCCTGGGCATATTATCAATGGTGGCGTGCAACTTTCAATTTGTAGTAGATTATTTGCATAAAGTATGGGAGGTACAACTATCTAATGAAATCAAGCCGGTGGCTCTATATGGCAGTGCTACTCCTACT
>JAFGQG010000135.1 GCA_016935765.1 bacterium | reverse complement strand
TGTTTAACAACTATTTCAACTCCTTGTCAAGTTTAATCATAAAGTTTTTAACCTCTTATTTACTGCTTTTCTGTTAGCAAAGGTTTTAACTTTAAGTTCCACTCTCCTCTTAAGTATTTCAGGTCTCCTGCCATAATAAACATCGTCGGGGGTTACATTTCCCAGTGCTTCATGATAACTATCCTGATTACAGGATAACGCTCCTGGTTATAATAATCAATATAGATCTTTATACCAAGCTCAAGATCGCTAGGAAAACCCCATCCCTTTACAAACATGTAAGTTTCATCTATCTGCCACTGCTCATTCACACGCTTTGTTTTAACCTTATACTCTGAACTTGCAGGGAAGGTTTTGACCGTCCTGCTGGAAATAAGATCTTTACGCTTTAACACACGGAACACCGTAGCCTTAGATACCGTAAAACCGCAGTGGTCAGAGATGTAATGCGCTATCTGACGGCTGGGCCAGTCAGGATGAAGATCTGCTATCTCCAGTATCTTATCCGCTTCTTCATCCAACAACTTGTTCCAGGAGTAAGCAGGTAAAGGAGACCGGACCATTAAGCCCTCATCACGATATTTGCGCCTCCAACGGTAGTAAGCGGCGGCGGGAATCCCTTCGCGCCGGCAGAGTTCAGTCACCGGTATCATGCCCCTGAGTCCCTCCAGGATAACTCGTATCTTCTCCTCGGCTGAAAACCTTCGCCTGGTAGCTTTCTTGATCTCAGAAACCAATATAATGCTTATTAATAATAGAAGGTTGTCAGCATTATATTGGTTATACTACGATCTCTCTTTGCCATTGTGACTCCTTTCATGGGTCAAATGTACCGGCGCTTTTGTTCTTTATCAATAGTCACTTGAGCCCGACCCAAAAAACAGACCTAACAGACTACAACCTACAGACTAAAAACAAAAGAACTACAACTGAACTTCTACATTATTACTCTCCCAAATGCTCTGAGGTTGAACACCGACAGAATTGTCATATATCTTTGTTATTTAATAAGTTATAGGTTTTCTTGTCAATAGCAAGAACAACTAAATCCCGCTTTTTTAAAGGAAAAAAGCGGGATAAGTCCCGCTTCGTCCCTCTTATAGAGCGGGACTATGAGGAATAAATGATACTCAGAGACGTTAGGTATATGGTCTCCAAAGCTTCTTCCGTCTATTATACTACTTTTTTATTGACAATTTTACAATCGTTACATATATTGTTTTACAGTTAATACATTGATGGAGCAATTATAATGGATAATGTAAAAATATCACCCAAATATCAGGTCGTCATTCCAAAAAGGATACGGGAAACCCTCAACCTTAAACCCGGACAAAAAGTCCAGATCATTCTATTTGGAAACAGAATCGAACTCATTCCCATCTATGATATTAAGGAAATGAGAGGATTCATTAAAGGGATAAATACTGAATTCGAACGGGAGGAAGATAGGGTATGAACGTTGTTGACTCTTCAGGATGGTTAGAATACTTCTCTGACAGCGCTCACGCCGATAAATTCGCTGAGCCGCTTACTGACCTGGATAATTTACTCGTGCCGACCATTTGTGTCTATGAAGTTTTTAAAGTAGTCCTCCGTGAAAAGAGTGAAGATGAAGCTTTGCAGGCTATTGCAACCATGAAACAAGGCCAAATAGTTGATCTGACTTTTGAAATCGCTATCCAGGCAGCTTTAGTGAATCAAAAATATAAGATTCCTATGGCAGATAGTATAATATATGCAACCACTAAAATGTTTAAAGCAGTTCTCTGGACAATGGATAAAGATTTTGAAAAGTTTAAGTCTGTGAAGTATTTCCCCAGACTAAATAAAAAAGCATAATTATTCAATTTTCTAAAATTGTAATTGAACAAATAACCTAACCTCTTGTTATTATTTATTTTCCACTAAATTGAATTCGTATAAAAAAATACACTTTGTATTGTTTTCCCAACCATCCGTGAAGTTTGGAAGATGGGAGGTTTGGGTAGTGAAACTTCCTAAAAGCAATCCGTAGGATTGATTAATCATCCAGCCATCCATTCATCCAAAATAGTATAACATATATTGTATAAAATGTCAATAGTTATCAGAGCATCTGAAAAAGTAATTATTACACAATCTCTTTCCGGGATTATTATTACCCCCCATACTTATAATACGCAGCGCAGGTACCCTCCGATGATACCATGCAGGGTCCAATGGGATTCTCCGGAGTGCAAACACCACCGAAGAGGGCGCAGTCCAACGGAGTCTTTACCCCCCTCAATATCTCCCCGCAGATGCAGGCAGGATTTTCCTTCGTCTTCTCGACCTCTACCTCTATTCTCTCCAGAGCATCATAATCCCTGTATCCTTCACGAACCTTAAGACCGCTTCCCGGTATCATGCCTATACCTCGCCACTCAGTGTCACAAACCTCATATACTTCCCACATCAGCTTTTGAGCAGCCTTGTTCCCCTCCTCCATGACCGATCGCTTATAACAATTTTCTACCGATGCTTTACCTGAATTGACTTGCTTTACCAGGGAAAGTATCGCGCCTAAAATATCCACAGGCTCGAAACCAGCGATCGCGGCTGGAATTGAATATTCATCCGCCAGGTAATCGTAAATTTGCCTTCCAATTATAGTGGAAACGTGACCGGGAAGGAGAAACCCACTCAGGTTGAGCTCTCCAGCATCCAGGATAGCCCTGATAGCAGGATTCACCAGCTTGTGCGAAACCAACACGAAGAAATTACTCACGTCCCTTGCCTTCGCATCCCAGATAGAGGCAGCAACAACCGGAACCGTCGTCTCGAAGCCGATACCCAGGAACACAACCCTCCTGCCAGGGTTATCCAATGCAAGCTTCAAAGCGTCAGTGGGAGAATAAACCGTTATAATGTTCCTACCCCTTGCCTTCTCTTCCGCTAACGATGACGACGAACCCGGTACTTTTATCATGTCACCAAATGTCGTTATGATAACATCCTCGAGCCGCGAGAGAGCGATCGCGCGGTCTATGTAATTATTCGGTGTTACGCAAACTGGACAGCCCGGTCCGGATAGCAGCCTGATATTATCCGGAAGCAATGCCTTTATACCATTCCGGAATATTGACATGGTGTGCGTGCCACAGACCTCCATAAAGGATAAAGCCTCCAAGCCTTCAGCTTCCCTCTTTATATCCACAGAAAGCCTACTGCATAACTTCTGTTCGTAATATTCGTCTATATATTTCATCTCTGTGATGCTTCTTTGACACCCCAAATAGCGCTATTCTTCACTGTCAAGGTATTCGTTTATCAGCCCGAGTGTCTCTTGAGCCTCCTTCTCATCCAGCTTTTGAATAGCAAAACCGGCGTGCATGATAACATAATCACCGACATCGATGCTCTCCAAAAGCCTGAGATCCACCTCTCTCCTTACACCGCCGATATCGGCAATTCCGATAGTGTCCTTTTTCTCAACTATTTTTACAGGTATTCCTAAACACATATTACTTAAACCTATTGTAAACAATTATTTCGTCAAGTTTTTTTCTTGACTTTGGCTTTGGTTTGTCCGCTGGGTAACCTAACGGCGTCAATGAGATAACCTTGTATTCATCAGGAATGTTTAAAAGTCGTTTAACCTTATCCTGGTAGAAGGAACCAATCCAGCAGGTGCCCAAACCAAGTTCTGCTGCCTGCAAGGTGATATGGTCGATGGCTATCGTCAAATCCACTACCCCGGCAGACACTCCGCATCTCATTAGATGCTCAGGGTCAAGCGATACCCCGACAATGATAACAGGGGCTTCACCAACAAACACCTGATCATGCGCTGCTTCTATCATAGACTCCCTTAACTGCGGCTCCTTTACCACAATAAACTTCCACTCCTGGGCGTTACTTGCTGATGGCGCTAACCTTGCAGCATCCAACACTAACTCTAATTTTTCATCTTCAATCGGCTCAGACTTGTATGCCCGAACACTATACCTGCTCATTATCGCTTCCCTTACTGTCATTGTTCTCTCCTCTCTTTACAGCTTGCTATCATTATTTGCCCCAACGATATACACCCGTCATTAACCGGTACTCTATACGGCACGTAAACTTCAAACCCATTAACCCTCAGGATGTTCACCGTGCCCTCCAGGATAACCTTATTCTGAAAAACTCCCCCTGACAATACAACCTGGCTTAGCTTGTACATTTCTCTGATATTATAACATGTATTTTTGATTATGTCAATTATTGTTGCGTGAAACCTGTTGGAGATTCTGGTAACACTTTCCCCTCTCTCAATATCACCGATTATCCCCTCGAATATCTCGCCCGGCTTTACAGTGAGATAACCAGCATTATTCACAAGCTCATAATCAAAAGGCTTCACCGCGCTGGTTGACGAAACAGCCTCCAGTTCAATCGCGGCTTGTCCTTCATAAGTAACCTTGCCGCATACCCCAAGCAGCGCCGATACCGCATCGAACAACCTGCCCACACTGGAAGTAATAGGCGTATTGATCCTGCTCTTCAACATGCTCTTTATTGCTTGCAATTTGAAATTCTCCGCTCCTTCAAGATATCTTTGCGCAACCTCAACTGCCCGTTCTCCATATACAGAATCGATGTAAGCCATTGCCATTCGCCAGGGTTCCTTTATCGCCATTACACCGCCGGGCATTGGGATATATTCGAACTGCCCCGCTCTTTTGAAATTCGAGCAGTCGCCAACGAAGAACTCGCCTCCCCAGAAATTGCCGTCCGAGCCATAACCCAGCCCATCCAGGGCAACGCCTATAACCTCGCCACCAACGCCACGGTCAGCTATCACACTGGCAACATGAGCCTCGTGATGCTGAACCCCCACTAACTTAAAGTCACCGCTTGCATACTTTCGTTTCGCAAATTTACTCGATAAGTATTCAGGATGCAGGTCGTAGGCAACCACCCCTGGTCTTATTGAAAAGAGGTATTCGAAATGGGTGATCCCCTCTTCAAATGCCTCGAGTATCTCCAGATTCTCAAGGTCGCCGATATAGTGCGAAAGAAACGCGTAGTTATCCCTGGCAAGAGCAAAAACGTTTTTTACTTCCGCTCCACAAGCTAAAATATGGTCATCCACAGCAAAAGGGAGTTCAATAGGCTGGGGAACGTAACCTCGCGACCTGCGCACCATCATCTCCTCCCCATTGAACGACCTCGCTACCGAATCATCACAGCGGGTATAGATCTCCCTGTTATGTGTCATAAAAAAGTCTGCTATATCACCCAACTTACTGAAAGCGTCATCGTCCTTATATACTATCGGTTCATTGCGCAGATTCCCGGATGTCATAACGAGAACAAGGTTTGAATCACGAAATAAAATATGGTGCAGCGGAGTGTATGGAAGCATAACACCTAAAGTTTCCTGCTTCGGCGCCACACTTTCTGCTATCTTGATCCCGACATTTTTCCCCGCTTTATCCAACAGTACGATAGGTCGTTGAGGTGAACATAGAATTGCTTCTTCCTCTTTTGTAACCGAGCAGAACCTTTTTATCATATCGATATCCTCTGCCATGAGCGCAAAGGGTTTATCGCCCCGCTGCTTAAGTCCACGCAGCCTTCTAACCGTATCCTCGTTTGCAGCATCGCATGCAAGATGATACCCCCCTAATCCCTTGATGGCGATAATCTTCCCTTCTCTCAATAGTTCCCTGGACCTATCAATTGGGTTTTCAACATCCACTATCTCCAATTCCCAATTAGATCCCTCACTAGTTTTTCCTGTATCCGCTAAACTCTGGTCTTCGTTCCCATCTCGCCATTTTCTATTTTCTACTCTCCCCAACAACACATGAGGTCCATCTTCCGGGCAGGCGTTCGGCTGAGCATGGAATCTCCTGTTCTCTGGATCTTCATATTCATTTTTACACTTGACGCACATTTTGAAGCTGCTCATGGTCGTCTTAGGACGATCGTACGGAATGTCGCGAATGATTGTAAAACGTGGTCCACAATTCGTGCAGTTAATGAACGGGTACTTATAGCGCCGGTCTTCAGGGTCAAATAGCTCATTCAAGCAATCCTCGCATGTCGCGATATCAGGTGAAAGCAGCACGAATTTTTCCTTCTCTGACTCACTCGGTTTTATTATAAAACCACCATCATTAGATACACTTATTTCTTCATGACTGATACTCTCTATCTGTGAAAGCGGTGGAGATTTACGTTCAATATCGAAGATGAATTTTAAAATACCTGTTTCGCTGCCCTGTACCTCTACTACGACTCCTTCGGTATTATTATATACGAAACCACTGAGTTTGTGGGATTTCGCGAGCTTATATATAAAGGGTCTGAAACCAACACCCTGGACTACACCCCTGATCTTTATCCTCTTTCTGATAATTCTGCCGCTTTTTTTATTAATTTCTATCATTAAACTTCGTCTTTGCTCAAGAATTCCTTACACCCTTCAATTATAAAGGCAAATATCTTTTAATCAACTTATTTTTTAGTGGTTCAACCCCAACCCCTTATTTTGATTAAAAGAAAAGTACCAGAGTACTATAAAGTTACAAACAGCCCTATTTGAAATCAATCCCCCAGCGAGCAAGTTGAGCAGGTGCCCGAGGTACAGGTATTACAACTTGAAGTGGAGCTGGAACCTTTCTCCGACCCTGAAACATAGAAGCAACTCAATAATTGCTTCAGGTTCGAGCTGCCGCATTTCGGGCATTTACTCTGGTCCTTCCTGGAAATACTTGTAAAGACTTCGAACTTATTCTCACAATCGAGACATTTGAATTCATAAGTAGGCATCTTTAATCCCCTAAAAAAGAGCGGGGAAGGATTTCTCCTCCCCCGCCGATATTTAATATAATGCTTTTCATTTCAACCGCATTTTTAGTTTCTCACACTTCTATTCATCACAATAATAGGTAAATGAATCATAAAAGCAAATAGAAAATGCAGTATCTCAGCACTATTTATTCCAGTGGCTTGTTTGGGTCTGCTGCCCATTCGTACATAGCGCCATCATATACCTTAACATTTGAATAACCAAGTAAATCTTTCAGCGCCATATACATTATACCAGCTCTAACACTGGTTTCGCAATAGAGAATAACTTCCTTGTTAGAAGACACACCAGCATCGTTGAATATCTTCTGCAGTTCTTCTTTCGATTTTATGGTTGCATCCTCATTGATGATATTCTTATATTCGAGATTGATGGCTACTGGAAGATGTCCTTTCCTTGCAGCTTCACCCTTCTCTCCTTTATATTCTTCGGCACTTCTGGTATCAACAATTACAGTGTTAGCGTCTTTAAGTTTACTTGCAACATAATCAGTGGAAGCATAAATTGCATCATTGACCGTGGGTGTAAATTCAACCGCTGCGACCTCACCAACCTCGCCTGTCACTGGTTTCCTTTTCTTCCTCCACATTTTCATCTGTCCATCCAGCAATTTTACTTTATTCACTCCCAGGTAATCGAAAATCCAATAAAGCCTGCCTGAAAACGTATTTTCTTCAGCATCGTAAACGATGATGGTTTTATCAGGGCTGATTCCTTTGCTGCCGAGAATTTTCGCGATTTCATCTGCGCTTTTCAAAACACCCTTGACATCGCCTGGTTTATAGAGATCGGCATGCCAGACATTAACTGCGCCCGGAATGTGTATTTTACCATAATCTTCCGCATTCCTTGCAGATACGAAGACCACGCTCTCATCTTCAGTGAGTTTACAAGCATCCGAAACCGAAATCAATCCTTCGCCTGCAAACACAAATGATTGAAAGCAGAAGACTAGCGCAATCAGGATGCCCAGTGCAGTAAGTTTTTTCATGTTACACTCTCCTTTGTATTATACTATTCGATAATCCTATTGAAATTTAGCCTGGAATTGCACCAATATCTCGTCATTTCTATAGTCTGCAGCATCTGCTTTAAGGTGGTCAGCTACATAACGATAGTTAACTTGGACTCTGGACCATTCGTTAATGAAGTAATTAAAACCGAAAGTAATGATCGATTGATCATCATCATCCATGTCCGTATTCGGATCGTACATCTCGTACTTGATCACAGGCTGTAAGCTCCAGGGTGTCATATACATAGCTTGAACAAAGAAACCGCTGCTGTTGACTTCGTAAGGATCTCCTGGTACGGTATCGATCACAGTATGGGTTCCGGAGCAATCTGAATATGTTGTTGTATCAATCGCGGGTGCAGTTTCAGGTTTTTCGAATTTACCCATGATATATTCACCCTGCAGCAGGAAATCTTTGTACTTAAGCTGTAATTCACCGCCGAAATTCGTTATCGTATTGTCGTCCTCCATTTTTCCAGCTGGTACTGAATTACCCATTTTGAAACTACCACCAAAGCTTGCGTATTCGATTGGAGATAATACTACTCTACCTACGATATTTTTACCATCGTTTTCATCCCTTACGCCCATTCCAGTTCCATTCATCAGACCGAGGTTATAGGAAACGAGGTCATTATAATTCCCAAGCAGCATCAATCCGAGGTCTCTACCTGGACCAGCGAGTTTGTTCACCACTTCCGACCTTTTAACCGTATAAAGACCGGCACAGGAAGTATTCAACTCGAGACTGAATGGGTTTTTGAACTGACCAACTGATAATTTCACATAGGGATCAAATCGCGTGTAGGTAAAAATAGCGTCCAGGACTCCCGGGTTGCCCAGAAACGGGCTGAACTCCAAACATAAATAGTAATTGACATCATAAGGGATATCTCCAAAGAACGCAACCCTCGCTCTTCTGAGAGTGAATCCCCAGTCCCAGGATGTATCCGCATCAGTTTGTTTGATCTCGATTTCCGGTTGAAAGAATCCGGCAATATTGACTCCTTCTTTAGCTCCACCGCCCATGCATCCTTGACCATAAATGAAACCTATTGTTAATAAGGTGACAATTGTGGTAATAAAGATTATTTTCTTCATGTCTATTTCCTTTTATAAGGAGGCAAGAATAAATAGTATATCCGTGCCTCCATAATTAATTTAATGTTTCTGAATTATTGCTAATTCCAATAAATTAACAGTAAAATTCAAAGATCATTACGGTGTATCACCAGTATTGAATTCATAGTCGCCAAAATCATCTTCGCTAAAAGGACTGGCAACTCGAATATCTGCATCATCCGTCCAGGACAAAATGCCCCATTTCAGATTCTTAGCAGTATATCCTAACAGGTTAAGAGCGGCAGCAGAATATCCACCAGTATGTCCCGTATAACAATACACAACAATGAGTCTGTCCGTTGGGAGCTTTTTCAGTTCTAAAGTATCCGAAGCAAGATCTTTCCAGGGAATATTGTATGCGGTTGGTATATGACCCAAAGCATAGTGTTCTGCAGATCTTACAGAAAGAACAAAAGGATCATTCGTATCGTCGCCATCGGTTAATAGAGATTCAAGATCAGCAGCAGCAATTGTTAATGGCACTGATTCCTGCGTTAAATAGTCTTCAGCAGCCTGACGGGCAGCTTCGTTTATACCACCCTCTGGTTCACTGAAAACAGCTAACTGGTCCGTGTCATACACTTCTTTCCATGCAATATTTTCAGCATAGGGTATATGTCCGACTGCATACTGTGTTGCGCTTCTTACACTGAGAATCTGGGGTCTTTCATCGCCATTCACCTCATCATGAAGGGTTGCTGATGAATATGTTGTAGGATCGAATGAATTGAGAGCTCCATCAACAGCTGCCAATAAATCAGCGGAGAAATCAGGCAGAGCGTTCTCTGCAGGATAGTCATTAGCGGTAGTCTCGGTGGCTGCGCCAATGCATTGGTCTTCTGACCAGGGGCTCGTTCCTCTTACATCTTCGTCCTTCGTCCAGGACATTATCCCGAATTTAAGATTAGATGCATCGTAACCCATTGCCTTTAAACACATTGTAGCAGCTGCGCCGCTATGACCAGTATAGCAATACACTACTAACTTACTAGTGACTGTAGGTTCATCTACTTCCTCCGCCTCATCCTTACAACTAATAAATAAGCTGAAGGAGATAGCAACGAGAAGCGTAATCACAAGGATCAACCATCTTTTTTTGTCCATGTCTTCTCCTTTTTAGATTTTTAGTAATTAATAATTTATATATGTTTTAGTTGATAACTTGTTTGTGATCAGTATCACCTCCTTTTAATACAAATACTCATTAATACTTTATATATTTATATATTATTTTTTTGTATTATCCTCCACATCCGCCTGATACTTTTGGCGCTGCTTCTTTCTTCAATAATTCCTCATAGGCTTCTTCTCCACCTTCCCACCATACCCATCCGCCGTATAGGTTTTTCACATTTGTATATCCCATTTTGATAAGGGTTTCAGCAGCCAGAGCTCCAAGAAGACCTTTCCTTGAATATATGATTATCTCAGCATCGTGACCGGGCATATCCCATGCTTGCATATCCCAGTAATCCTCACTGGCTATACTCTCTTCCAGAAGACCTCTTGGAAGACTGAAAGCTCCGGGAATATAACCGTCGTAAAACACGTCGGGTTCACGAACATCGAGCAGGATGAAATCTTCTTCGTTATCCAACTTAGTTTTAAGCTCATCGACCGAAATATCCAGGCTGCCTTCTATTCCTGCCCCATCACAACCAAATAAAAAAACTAATGCTGCTAATAGTAGTATAATAAATATCTTTCTCATCTTTATTCACCTCCTTTTACAGGGCAGAAAATTTACCGGTTCTTTCGTTCCACTTAACGAACACATACCATAGCACCATAATAACGAGCAATATAAGCACTGCACCCCAGTACTTAAAATAGTCAGGAAGAAAGACCGGCATGTGCATCCATTCTGGAAGAATATTAAGAAACGCTGGGGCTATCCATTTCGAGGAGATTGGGGCTAACAATGCAAAACCCAAACCTGCAAACCAGAGTTTGATTTGACCTTCACCCATTCTCCAGAGGGTACCAACAGCGCATCCGCCGGCGATAACCATGCCAATTCCGAATATCGTTCCACCGACCAGTCCGTTAAGCCAGAAGTTCGGGTTTACCCATGTTAAGGCAACTCCTCTTTCTCCTAATGGATGCATCGCGCCGATGCCCATATACTTGATTATGGTGAAACCAAGCAGACCTACCAACAGAGCAGCTAGTACAGCAACAGGAGCTTCTGAATCGCCTGTCATGAATGGTTCTCTAAAAGAACGAGTTACACAGAAGCGTGAGCGCTGGCTTATGAGGCCTAATATTAGACCCATAATAGCGAACCAGGTAAATACCCTGTCCCCTTTAAAGAACAGGGAACCGCCAATAAGCAAAAAGGCAGCTATGATGACGCCGACTATCGGCTGCCATGCTCCGCCTTTACCCTTGGCAGCAAGCCAGGTTACGCTCTTTCCTGAACTCATCTTCGGCAATTTTTCCATTTCCCAGAGAAGATAGTGTAAAGCAAGCCAGGAACCAATACCAAAACCAATTGCCAATGGTATCGCCCCAGCCGATAATGCTGGTAGACCGCTAAGGTATCCGCCGATGGTACACCCTTTTCCCACAGTACACCCTATCGCCATAAAACACCCACCGAGAAAACCTTTAAGCATTTCTCCCGCTGGAGGGACCCTTATTGCAAATTCTTTTGAAAGCATAGCGCCCAGGAAAGCACCGAATACGGTCATCGTGCCTAAAACACCGTATAAGTTTCTCGTTAAGACAGTGGTATGATCCATACCGAGGATACCGATTAATCTGAATAGATTCTGTCCCCAGCTTATGTAGGTGCCACTTCCGCCCCACGGGGACTTTATCAAAAACAAAAAGACGTTAAAAGCCCCTAGGAGTATACCACCGACCCACATCGGCCAGGTCTTACCGAAGAACGTGCTCCACAACTGTCGCCATGCTCCCTTATTCTGGTCAGACATACAACCCCCTTCCTTAAGTTAAGTTAGTATGTTTAATTGTTTTCCTGCTTAATTAAGCTTTTTTGATGTAATACTTACTTACACCGTCAGCTTCTTCCTCAAGTCCCAGAAATTCGTTTCCGGTTTTTTCGCACCAGCCAGGTATGTCAGTTTTAGAACCAGGATCGGTTCCCAATAGCTCCAAAACTTCACCGCTGTTCATGCTTTTTACTTCCTTTGCCATCTTCAAAATCGGCATCGGGCAAGAAAGTCCTTTGCAATCAAGTGTCCTGTCTACTTTTACGTCCATCTTTTACCTCCTTTTAATTAGGTACTTTAGATTTGGTTTTTAATGTTCCTACTTTAAAAAAAAGACCAATAGCCAATCTCAATATAAATGAAATTACTATTGGTCCACTTAATAACCAGCCTTATCTTATATTACTTTCTTAGCGCAACGTGTATATAAACTTCCGTTTATCAAATACTCGAGTTTGCTTTTTATCCAGTTTACCAAATTCGGATATTTTTAGACTACAGTAAATTTGATTTTTATACTAAGCTCTCTCCTTACTTTACCAACCGAATCTTTCTTCAAGGTTATCACCTAAACATAATGTTAAAAAGAGCTCTTTCTTAATATCGCATATATCTAATAAAATACACTTGACTTCCACACCGATTATCTCAGTAATACTATCACCTAAATTGCTTCTTGGATTGCTGAATAAATGGATCCTGCTCTGTTTGACAAGATTCAATCCTTCCTGATCATAAGATAGTGTATTTTCAGCTACTGTCAAAGCTCCTTTCAACCTGATAAATATTATATCTCCTAAAATATGAGTTTTTACTTCACTTGGTCCCTTGCCAATGTTCTGAATCTGGAATTTTGTCGTGGTCTCGCTGATTTCAGCTTCTAATTGACCTTTGCTTTTCCCTTTCATTATATGAATATTTTGTTCTTAGCAGGATTTGGTCCTATTTTCTTAGTGTTCTCAGTGTATTCTGTTATAACCTTGGCGAATCGCGGCCCTTCCGACGCTGATATCCAGGAAAGCCTCAACCGTTCGGTATCAAGTTTCAAAGTCTCGAAAATATTCTTCAATAGCGCGACCCTTCTCCTCGTATAATAATTGCCTTCAATATAATGGCAATCCCCTGGATGGCATCCGCCAATCAATACCGCGTCCGCGCCTCTCAAATAAGCGGTCAAAAGAAATACAGGATCGACTCGGCTCGAACACATCACCCTGATAGGCAATACGTTGGGCGGATACTGCAATCTGCTCGTTCCCGCGAGATCAGCGCCAGCGTAGGTACACCACTTACAGAAAAACCCTACTATCCTTGGTTCAAAACCTTCACTCATATTATCTCCTCAAAATTGCATTTATATTCAATGTTTTCTATTCCTCAACCTCAGCAAACTCATCTTTCTCAAACTTCGTCAGTGGTATCTTCTCATCTACATCCCTACCTGGAACATAGTCGAAAAGCTTTTGAGCATTTTCGCCTACCCTCACGAAAATCGTGGAAACAGGTATATCCACCGGACAAACATCCGAACACAATCCGCAGCCAATACATGAATAACTCATGTGTGTCAACCTGCCTAAATGGTATAGCAAGGTATTCGGAGGAACCCTGATTCCGCCACGCTTGCTTAACTCGGTTTCATAAGTAGATGGACTGAATTCATGATTCTTCGATTCGAAATCACATAAAATACAATAACATATCGGGCACGTATTTCCACAACCATGACAACCAAGACATCTTCCAAACGTATTTATCAAGTTGTCCAAACCCACTATCTGGTCGCTTATATCACTGAAGAGTTGGTTTCTCTCCCTTTCCCTTTTCTCAAGAAACTCCTTCAGCGGTTTCTTATCCAAAGCGGCTTCTGAGGATTTTCCTTCCATACCATCAATATACTTCTGACCATTTTCGGTGTTGATGTACATAGTGCATTCTTTGTCCAGGTTTTTATTCCCGACCAAATCAACAGTTATATCAGCGGTATATGGCTCAAAATGAATGCATCCATTACAGGTGGGTCTGAGAGAATCGTACAGATCTAAGTTCTTGACAGCTTTCCAATAATCAGGAAGCTTCTTATCCATATCCTCGTTGACAAAAACATCAAATTGGTAAACGCCACCACAACTGCTGGAGATCAGCAGCATATTGTCCAGATGACCCTGTTCACGCTTTACCAGTTCTACAAAAGCTCTTATTTCACAAGGCTTAAGGACAACTGCAATCGGTTCTTTCAGGGGTTGCTTAATGGTTAGATCCGAAAGAAGAGACCCGGCATTGGCAGGCATCAAAGGATACAAGGGAACAGCATTACCAAGCGCTTCCGATTTTGTAACCAGAGAGTAATTAACCGAGTATTTCGCAGAGTCAACAGGCGCGTCATTTTTCACCAGAGTCATAACTCCTTTGACTTTTCCGCTATCCAGCAGGTGCTTCAGGAAACCAACAAGACCTTCTTCAGCCGGTTTATTTATTTTAAATACCTTACTCATTTGTGTTCTCCTGTTTCTAAGATATCTTTGCACATTGTCACAACTTGGTCAAGTTCCTGTTCGTCTTCGAATACTCTCAACGGGTGGGGCACATCCTTGCTTCTACCAGCTTGATAATTAAAAGCATCCTGAGATTGATCAGCAACCATGCTGAAAACCTGTCCTACTTTAATAGACATCGGGCAGGCATCCTCACAGGTTCCACACGATACACAGGATAATGTCATGTGCGACATTCTACCTACCTGAAAGAGCAGACAATCAGGCTTGAACAATAGACTGCCCTTTTGTGCAGCCCTCATAAGATGCACTTCCGGGGGCTTATTCAATGCTTCGGAATCAAAATAACAATGTTGACAGTAACAAACCGGGCAAACTCTCATGCAATTGTGACAGTTTATACAGAGCGCGAAAGCTACAGGAAGGTTCTTCGATCCGCCTACTTCCTTATTAAGTGCTTTATGTGCTTCGCTTCTCTTTTTCCGCTTCTGGGTGGTCACTTCATTTACTTTGCTTTCCCACTTATCCACTTCTTTCGTAGCAGTCAATCCAACTGTATCAAGGATTTCTTCGCCTTTACTAGACCCCGGAATAACGAAACCGGTCCCATCTGAGCAACCGAGCACGCCAAAATGCAAATCAGGATATGTTGCGTTTTCCTCATTCAATGGTACACTGAATTTATCACAGATCTGGCAGAGAGGGCGAACATCTTTATCATCCCATTTTTTAATTATATCCTTGAACTTTTTTTCTCCTTCGTCAGGATTCTTGAACCAATCCTTTAATGGAAGAACCCCTGGGCAATCCATAGTGATGAGGGTAATATTATCCAGTTTAACCTGTTTCAGTTTATACAACTCTATCGCTGCTTTCATTTCGCATGGTCTTATTACCGCAGCTATTGAACTGTCCGTTACTCCGTGTTTTAATATGCTGGAAAGGGCTTTTCCTCCTTGAACAGGCATAATCGGGGCTAGAGGGTTAGCATCATCAAGAAGCGCTGGATCCTTGAGAAGCACCCAGGCATAAGAATCATTTGCTGGTACTTTAACCGGAATTAATATGGTATCAAAACAATTTTTCTCAAATGCCTGCTTAAGGAAATCGGTAATGGCTTTAGATAAACCTTCTTTCGTAGATATAACTGTCCCTTTCATGGATTTTGCATCTGTTTTGTTATTAGTTTTTGCCATTAATTTCTCCTAATAGATTACTGTTTATTATAAAGAAGCATCACTCATTCTCTTAACGCTTCTACTACCTCCTGATAGAGTTGGGTAGTGGTAAAATGCTTGGGTCTGATAGCATCTGATGGGCAGCTTCCAGCGCAGTTTCCACAACCCCTGCAAATAGCTTCGTTGACAACAGATACTCCCTTATCTTCATCATAGGTAATAGCTCCGTAGAAGCAAACATCCAAACAGGTTTGGCATCCGGTGCAAAAAGCCTCGATAATCTCGGATACTTTAACCTCGGGTTCGATCTTCTTACCGGGAATCAAATGCGAAAAGATCTTCCCCGTAGCTGCTTGAGCCTGGATCAAAGTTTCCATGAAGGATTTCGGACCTTGCGCGCAACCGACAACATAGATGCCGTCCATAGTAGTTCCAACCGGATTCAGTTTTTCGTGCCCTTCCTTGAAAAAGCCGGTAGGGTGAAGAGGAACATTCAACATATCAGCTACTTGAGGAGTACCTGCTTCAGGAATCATCCCGGGCGCGACTACTGCCATATCAACAGCTAACTTGCCCTTGTCTCCAGCAAGGGTCGTGTATTCGATACTTATAGCGCCGGCTTTGCCTCCGACTTCAACGCCTTTCATCCTTATGAAATTAATTCCCTTTTCCTTGCTCTTTTCATAGTATTTCTGGTCGTTCTTGCTGGAAACACACAGATCCGAATGAAGTTCATGGACTTCTATGCCCGGATACTTATCCTTGATATAGTTGCCGATGTTCATCATCTGCATACAGCAAACCCTGGAGCAATATCCAAGTTCCTTCCTGCCGCCACAATGTACCAAAGCAATTGATTTTGGTTCCTTACCAGTCGATAGTTTCAACTTTTCACTCTCTTCGATCATCCTGCCGAAGTCATTGATTGTAAAAACATCCTCTATCTTTTTATAGCCGTATCTCGGAGTTGACTCAAGATCGAACCAGTTGTAACCTGATGCAACCACTACTGCGCCGACTATGAAGCTTTTTCCTCCAGCCTCTTCTCCTGCCGGCTTTGTGGTTACTTCGAAATTACCAAAGAATCCGATTACACTCTCCACATTCGTAGAGGTAAGTACTTCGATATTTTCATTGCTGTTGATCTTATCAACTTTTTCTTTGATCAAGCCCAGATTGAATCCCTGGTGGGAGAGCAGTTTTTCAAATTTCATAACACTTCCACCAAGATCGGCACTCTTTTCGACCAGGTAAACCTTCCTATCGGTTTGGGTTAAGGCAAGAGCTGCCTCTATTCCGGCTAATCCTCCACCTAATACGAGCACGTCCGGATTCGCATCGAGTTCCTTCTTCTGAAGGGGTTTGTGGTATTTAATTCTCTCTATCCCGGCTCGGATGTATTTAATCGCCTTTTTAGTTGCAATATCTTTGTCTTTAAATATCCACGCGCATTGTTCCCTGATATTGACAACCTGGATCAAGTAAGGATTTATTCCAGCTCGGGTAGCAACATTCATAAAAGTGATTTCGTGATCCTTGGGAGAACAAGCACCGAGTACAACGTGAGTTAAACCTTCGTTCTTGATTTCATCCACCAGGAAGTTTTGCCCATCACCGGAACACAGTAGCTTATGTCTCCTTACTACCGCGACATCCTCAATTGGGGATATTGCCTCTATTACCTTGTCGATATCAATGGCTTCACCAATATTAGGTCCGCATTCACAGACATAAACGCCAATTTTATCGCTCATTTTTCCTCCAACAACATTTTATTATCAATTCAGTTATCTTAAGTTAACGCTAGCACTTTTCCTACCGCTGCCTCTGCTTGAGCTATCGATTGTGGTACATCCTTAGGAGCTTCTGAACATCCTACTACGTAAATACCGGGTTTGGCGGTGGAAGCAGGTTCAAAACTCTCAGTCATTGAAACGAAGAATCCTTTATCATCCTGCTCAATGCCAAGTATCTTTGCCAGCTCAGAGTTGCTTTCAGTACTCTTGAGAGATTGTGCTAGTATTACCATATCAACTTCGAGTTCTTGATCTTTATCCTTGCCATTTTTAACGTTAAGCTTGATCTTGCTGCCGTTCCCCTTAACCTCGACGTCTTCATGGTAAATGAAATCTACACCTTTATCCATCGTCTGCTTATAGAATTTCTGGTAAGATTTCCCGGGTACACACATATCTGAATAAAGCTGGAAGACCTTTGCATCGGGAAAGGAATGTTTAAGATACTGTGAAAACTTGTAGGAATACATACAGCATACTCCTGAACAATACCCCAGCTCTTTCCTTCCCACACAATGAATTATCGCTATGGAATTAGGGTTTTCTCCACCCTTAAGAACGGTATTCCCTTCAGTGGGACCGTTCTTCGCAAACAGTCTCTCGAACTCGAATGCAGAATACACGTTCTTCACTTTTCCATAACCATATTTGGGTGCGGCAGTAATATCAAATAATCCAAATCCCGTAGCCACAATAACAGCGGTTACTTTAACATCCAGAATCTCATCCTTCTGGTCATATTCGATCGCCTCGAACATGCACGAGTCTTTACAGGCGGAACATTCGTCAACTCCCTTCAAGCGGGTGCAGTATTCCGGGTCTATCACTGGAACATTGGGCAGAGCCCCCGGACAAGGAATGTAAATCGCCTTCTTTTGTGACAGGTTCTGCTCGAACTCGTTATCCAGGCTAACCGGACATGGATCGTAGCAAGCGCCGCAGCCAATGCAATTCACAAGGGAAACATACCTGGCTTTTTTCTTGATCTTAACCGAAAAATTACCAACGCTACCCTGTACATCTTCTACAATAGAATGCGTCATAAGTTCTATATTGGGATTTTGAAGGACTTCTTGCTGCTTGGGAGCGATCATACAGGTGGAACATTCCATATTGGGAAACACCTCTTCGTACTTAATTACATTTCCTCCAAAGAGGGGTTCCTTTTCGACCAGATAAACCTGTTTACCTGCTTCCGCAAGTAATAGACTGGCTTGAATTCCGCCCATACCTGCCCCAATCACAAGGACATTGTTGTTAGTATTTTCATCCATTTTCTTAACTATGTTTTAGGTTTATTATACAGCCGGGTTCGGTTTTAACGGATTCGGTCCCATTTCCTTTATCTTATCGGTAAATGCGTTAATCACATCCCTGTACCTTTGTCCCTCTGATGCTGATACCCACGCCAGCTGAAGCCTGTCCGGATCTAGATTCAGAGTCTCAAGAACTTTTTTCATCTGTGTGAATCTCCTGCGAGTATAAAAATTGCCTTTCTCATAGTGGCAATCCCCAGGGTGACAACCAGCGACGAGAACGCCGTCAGCGCCCCATAGGAAAGCTCCCAGAACCAGATTGGGGTCGATCCTGCTCGAACACATCACCCTGATAACATTTATCGAAGGCTTGATATCGAATTTCGATTGACCCGCAAGGTCTGCCGCAGCATAGGTACACCAATTACAGAGAAACCCAACTATATTCGGTTTGAAATCATTGCTCATAATTTTTTAATTCTTCCTTTTGGAATTGTTAATTTCCAAAATGTTTTTCAACACAAAACAACGATGTTTTAATATCAAGCAGATTTAGAACTGGATCTGAGCGCTGTGATTGCCATCACCATCGGTGCTGACGAATAATAAAGTCTTCCCAGTCCTTGCTGCCCAAGCTTTGATATCGTTCGGAAATGATGGGCAATCAGCTTTAATCTCAAGTATATCACCCGCAGCCAATTGTGGCGCCATCGCTGCCACCTTTAAAATGGGTTGGGGGCATTTCAATCCTAATGCATCAAGGGTATGTGTTGCCATTATATACTCCTCCTTTAATTGTTCTTTTATTGATGTTTATAAATTTATTCCTTATCCAAAAACTAAACTAAGAGTAGCCCCAGTAGCCTCAGCTACAAAGGTTGTGGCTCCTACGATCTCAACACCGTCACGAATAGAATCGTGGGCTATATCTTTGGCTTCGAAGCAAAGTTCACAAAGTAACAGCCTTCCGCCAAGAAGCTGATATCCTTCAACTAGCTCCATCATATCGGGAAGACCCTTACCTTCCATAGCTTCCAATTTTCCTTTCACTAACGCAGAACCGCCACCGGGAGTATAAAACATAATTACTTCGTCTCCCGTAGCTGCCGCTGAAGAACCAATTATGAAAGCTGGAAATACTTTTGAGGGACTGTCATCATTAACAACTATTGCTACTTTACCCATCTCTTACCTCCTAATCTGGTAAAATATTAAAACTATGAAGTTAAATTATTAATTCCACAAGTCAAGTAAAAAAATCCGTTAACTTTTTTATAAAAATTCCGCATCTTATATCCCTACTTTTCCAAAGCTACTTTTATCATACTCAGGATCTGGGTGTCGTTCAGATTTCTCTGCTGGCAAGCTCCGCTCGGACAAGCAGAGATACAACAGCCGCAACCTTCACATAACCCTTCATTCACTACAGCAATTTTATTCTTTTCGTCGAATTCCCTTGCATCATAAGGACATAGAGGTATGCACATCTGGCAGCCGCTGCACAATTCAGCATCAACTGCCGCAATAACAGGCTCCTTGTGGATTTCAGCTTCCGAAAACATGGACACCACCTTCGCGGCAGCGCCACTCGCCTGAGCAACAGTGTCGGGAATATCCTTCGGAGCTTGCGCCGCACCAGCAAGGAAAAAACCGCCCGTTAAAGTCTCTACAGGCCTCAGCTTTGGATGAGCCTCAGTAAGAAAACCGTTCGCGTCCGCTTGTATCTTCAGCTTGTTTACAAGATCATTTGTGCCCTCCTTGGGCCGAACTGCCATGGATAATACAACCAGTTCGCATTCGATCTCAATCTGGTTCCCACTTAATGTATCAGCACCCATAACTACAAGATTGTCCTTTTCATTTTTGTATATCTTCGATACTTTACCTCTGATATATAGCACATTGTCTTCCTCCTGCGCCCTGGTCACAAACTCCTCGTAACCCTTTCCGTCCGACCTTATATCGATGTAAAAAACGACAGCCTCACCATCATGGACTTTATGTTTGTAGAGCATGGCGTGCTTAGCAGAATACATACAGCATATCTTGGAACAATAAGGAAAGTGGTTTTCAGGATCCCTCGAACCAACGCACGAGATAAATACTACTCTCTTGGGTACTTTTCCATCTGAGGGGCGCTTTACTTCACCCGCAGTCGGTCCAGATGCCGATAATAACCGCTCGAATTGAAGCCCGTCTAAAACATCCTTATACTTGCCACCACCATATTCAGGTATATTTATGATGGGATAGAGATCATACCCGGTAGCAACCACAATAGCGCCAACATCTTCCTCGACTATCTCCTCCTCTTGATCATAATTGATCGCCTGGGGACCACAAACCGTGCTGCACACTCCGCAGGCATCCTTCAAAAAGTGCATACAATGGTCCCTGTCAAGTACCGGCTTGTTCGGGATAGCTTGAGGAAAAGGTATGTTTATACAGGACCTCTGCTTAAGTCCAGCCTCATATTCAGATAATAGCGGTATGGGTTTGTTCGGACTTATCGTGCTTAAATCTATCGCGTTGGTCGGACAGAGAAATTCACAAGCGCCGCAGGTCGTACAAACATCCGAATAAATCTCGAACGGGGTGGTCAATTCACGGGTATAGCCCCTGTTCTTGAAACCTATCGCTCCGATACCCAGCACATCACGGCAGAACCGTACGCATAATGCGCACTGGATACACTTGTTCCCTATTCTCTCCTTACGGACCTTGAACCTCGTCTCCTCTATTCCATATTCCCTTGCTAATTCCATTATCTCCGGTGAGTCGGGAGCTTCCGCAAGCATCAATTCCAGGATAACCTTGCGAGCTTTCCTTACCATTTCAGAATCGGTCTTAACCTCTCCTTCCCAGGCGGGAAAAGTACAAGCCGTACTTAATGTCGACCGTCCTCTCCAGATCGTCTCAACTATACAAACCCGGCATGCGCCATAATAAGGAAGTGAAGGATGATAGCACAAAGTCGGTATGTGGATCCCCAACTCGTTCGCTACCTGTAAGATAGTCTTCGACGGATCCGGCTCAACTTCGATACCATCAATAATTAACTTTCCCATTTATCCTCCTAAAATTTCTCATTATTTGCAGTTCTATATCTTTCATACTTAATCCACAATTACAGCGTCAAACTTACAGGCGTCAACGCAGATGCCGCACTTGATACACTTGCTCTGGTCTATCTCATGAAGCGCTTTCTTTTCACCGGAAATCGCATCCTGTGGACATTTCAAAGCGCAGAGAGTACAGCCGGTACATTTCTTCGCATTGATAGTATAGGTAATCAGCGCTTTGCAAACGTGCGCAGGGCATCTCTTTTCCTTTATATGAACCTCATATTCATCCCGGAAGTACCTCAATGTAGAGAGGAACGGAAATGCCGCAGAAGCTCCAAGAGCGCAGAGGGAAGTCTCAGTCATAACCCAGCTTAGCTCCTCAAGAAGCTCAAGGTCGCCCTCCTTGCCATTGCCCTCGGTTATATCCTTGAGTATCTCAGACATCTGGATAAGACCCTCACGGCAGGGTGTGCACTTACCGCATGACTCGTCCTTGAGAAAGTCAACAAAGTATTTGGCAACATCGACCATGCAGTTGTTCTCGTCCATTACGATCATGCCTCCGGAGCCCATCATGGAACCAGCCTCCGTCAATCTCTCGAAATCAACGGGGAGGTCGAGAAGGCTTTCGGGAACCACTCCGCCTGAAGGACCGCCTGTCTGAACTGCCTTGAATTTCTTGTTGTTCTGGATACCGCCGCCAATATCGAATATTATCTGCCTCAGCGTGGTGCCCATTGGTACCTCCACCAGCCCGGTATTGTTCACCTTGCCAACAAGCGAAAATATCTTGGTTCCCTTACTCCTGTCCGTGCCGATCTCTGAAAACCATTCCCACCCCTTATTGATTATAACGGGAACGTTCGCCCAGGTCTCTACGTTGTTCAGAACTGTTGGGCTCTCATGTAAGCCTCTCTCAACCGTGTGGAAGTGCTTCGCGCGAGGCTCGCCGACCCTGCCCTCGATGGAAGCCATCAAAGCTGTCGATTCCCCGCAGACAAAAGCACCGCCGCCACGGGCTATCTTCACATCAAAATTCATGCCCGAACCAAGAATGTTCTTGCCCAGAAATCCGTATTTCCGCGCTGCATCAAGTGCTGTCGTAAAATGTTCAAGCGCTAAAGGGTATTCCTGACGGACATAGATGTAACCCTCAGTCGATTCCACTGCATAAGCTCCTATTATTAAACCCTCAAGAACCGAGTGAGGATTGCCCTCCAATATCGACCGGTCCATGTAGGCACCAGGGTCACCCTCGTCAGCGTTGATGATCACATACTTGATGTCGCCCTCCGCCCGACGGCAGTATTCCCACTTCTTACCAGTCGGGAAACCACCACCGCCACGACCCCTCAAACCCGACTTGTTGATCACATCAACTACCGCCTCGGGCTTCATATCACTCAAAACTCTCGCTAATGCTGAATAACCGCCAATCGAAATATAATCATCAATGGAAGTCGGATTTATCTGGTTGTTGCTGCCGAAGATCAGCCGGTCCTGATGCTTGTAGAAGGGAATGTCTTTCTCGTGCACTATCTTCTTGCCAGTGACAGTGTCCTCGTACAGCAACCTTTCTATTATTTCGTTATTCAGTATGGTCTTCTCCAGTATCTCAGGAACGTCAGCAGGTTTTACTCTCTGATAAAGAATGCCCTCAGGACGGAGCAGGACTACTACTCCCCGTTCGCAAAAACCATGACAGCCGGTAATCAGAAGTTCAACTTTCTCACTCAGTTTCATTCTCTTGATCTCTTTTTTGAAGGCATCTACAACGCCGGTCGCTCCAAGTGCTACACAGCCCGTACCCGCGCAGACCGCAATACTCGGTTTCTTCGGGTTCTTCTTACCCGTCAATTGTTTGTGAAGCTTTTCAAATTCTTTAACGCTCTTCAATTTAGCCATTATATTTACCTTTATTCTAAATTATTCAAGATTTTATTCCTTGCTGTATTTCTTCAGAAGGGTTCCAACTTTGTTGGGAGTCATCATAAAATAATCGTCATCGATAACCGCAACCGGTGCTAACGCGCAGCAACCGAGGCAGTTCACTGTCTCAAGTGTGAATTTCTTGTCCGGCGTGGTCTCGCCATGCTTTATCTGAAGCTGCCTCTCGAACTCCTCGAGTATCCTGCTCGCCCCGCGCGCGTGACACGCTGTTCCCATACAGACCTTGACCAGGTGGTCGCCCCGGGGGGTCAGGCTGAATGCCGTGTAAAAAGTCGCGGCATGATAGATGCTTGTGAGCGGAATATCCAGCTTCTCCGAAAGATATTTTAAGGCGTAATCAGGCAGGTAATTGTACTGCAGATTTATGTCCTGCATTATTAGTATCAGCATCTCTTTATCCGGAACTTCCTCTTTGCCGACAGTGTATTTCTTCATTATCTTGTCCAGCTCCTTGACCTTGTCCGGGTCGATACCATCAGAGTACTTCGGAACGGGAGGTATCTGCGCTTCGTAATGGATGGGGCAGTTCGTCATGCAGTCGCCGCAACCGGTGCATTTATCAAAGTCAACTGAACGCGGTTTTTTCTTGATCTTTACCTTGAAATTCCCTATATAACCTGAAACGTCCTCAACTTCCGAATAACTGTACAGTTTAATGTTGGGGTGGTGTCCCGCTTCGACCATTTTGGGAGTTAAAATACACTGTGAGCAGTCAAGCGTCGGGAAGGTTTCCGATAACTGGATCATGTGACCACCTATGGAAGAGTCCTTTTCCACCAGTATCACCTCGTAACCGGAGTTCGCTATATCGATAGAAGTCTGAATACCAGCAATACCACCTCCAACCACCAAAGCTCTTCGTGTAACAGGTATGCTGATTGGAGTTAATTCTTCGTTTTGCTTGATTTTTTCAACTAAAGTCTCTACTATTTTGACTGCTTTTGCTGTAGCTCGCTTCATATCGCTGTGCACCCACGAACAATGTTCACGAATATTAGCGCTTTCAAATTTGTAGGGATTCAATCCTACACTCTGGCAGGCTTTTCTAAATGTGGTTTCATGCAGGGTGGGAGAGCATGCAGCAACTATCACCGCATCAAGACCCTTCTCCTTGATCTTATCCTTGATAAGTTGCTGCCCTGGTTCGGAACACATGTAAACATAATTCTCACAATGCTCCACTCCAGGGTATTTCTTTATCTCTTCTACCACCTTCCTCACATCTACCGTAGAAGCGATATTACTACCACAATGACAAACAAATACGCCTATTTTGTCCATAATCTTTTTCTCTAACTTGTTCTATATATTTGATTTTATAAGTTTATCGTCTGGTTTAATATAATTAAGGTCGAACCTGATATCCTTGTCATCCAAACCGAGAGCCATCGCCATCAGCTGAGTGAAATAGAGAACGGGCATGCTAAGGTGGTCCGGAAATTTTTCCAGGGCTTCTCTTTGTCTGGCATCGAGATTATATTCGCACAATGGGCAACTGGTCAATATCATATCAGCGCCAAATTTTCCAGCTGATTTGATTATATTGAACGTTCTTTCAGCTACAATATCCTTATGGTTGACAGTAAGATATGACATACAGCATTCGTTCTTGTATGGAAAATCAACCGGTTCCGCGCCAAGGCTTTTTATCAAATCCTCGACGATAGAAGGGTCTTCAGGATTATCGATGCTGGCTTCTTTAGGTCTCAGCAGCAAACAGCCATAGTAAGGCGCTACCTTTAAACCATTCAACGGGTTCTTAACCTTCTCAGCGATCTTTTTGAAACCAACCGAATCCCTTAAAAATTCTAGCGCTTGCACAATCTCTACATCCCCTTCATAATTTAGTTCTTCCCTGTACATGAAATCGTTGATCTTCTGCCGTTCCTCTTCATTCTGCTGAAACCGAAGATTAGACTGCTTTAGAGTATTATAGCACATACTGCAGAATGTGACCACTTTGTCGCAGCCCATTTCTTTAACGCGAATTAGGTTTCTTATCGGCGCGAGGTGGTGCATAAGATCGTCCGAGGTAAGCGAATATACGGTACCACAGCAATTCCATCTTGGTATCTCTACGAGCTCGATCCCCAGTTTTTTGAATACGGCAATTGCAGAATCCTCGAAATTCTTTGCTGTCGTTTTCATTGTACATCCGGGGTAATATGCTATTTTTTGCATTTCTTCCACCTATATCCTAACTTGACATTTTACGTAAGCAACTCACCATTGCGATCGTGGGTAATTCTTCGCGATCCTTCTGAGGGATGTTATCCGGGCTGAAATAGTCCTGGTTCTTTCTCAGGTACATCTGCCTGGCTGCCTCCATCACTTTAGTCAAATTGACTCCCTTTGGACATCTTTGTGTACACATGTAACAAGACGCGCATACCCAGATCGTTTTGGAATTAAGAACCTCTTCTTCAGCGCCCAGGTAAATATATCTCATGACCTGATTAGGAAGCATATCCATCTGCGAAGCTCCGGGACATCCACCTGAACATCTGCCGCACTGGTAACAAGCAAAGAGATTCTCGCCACTTAATTCTTCAATTTTTTCTCTAAATTTAGTCTTTTTTTCAAGAGGTATCTTGATCTTCATGCTATCTACCTTTTTAGAATACGTCGATCATCCTTGCAAGTGCCGCTTTCCCTCTGTATTCAGGAAGAATGATCGGTGCTCTTCTGTCGGTTTTGATTTTAGCGTCTTTCAGCATTTTAACATATTTATCTACGTGGTTCAGCGTTAACTTTCCCCAACTCTTTGTTTTCTTCACAAATTTCGCGGCATCGATACCAGCTCTTCTTCCGAAAACCATGGTACCAAGAGTAGAATTTCCCATAAGCCTGTTCTTTCCGTGAATTCCGCCTGCCACTTCTCCGGCAGCATACAAGCCTTCAACGCTGGTTCTTGACCAGGGATCTATCTCAACCCCTCCGTTCTGGTAGTGAAGGGTCGGAAAGATAAGAACCGGGTTCTTCACCATATCAATGCCGAATCTCTCGTACATTCTCTTCATTCCCGGGAAAGCTTTGTCGATGTATCCCTCACCATTTTTGACTTCGATCAACGGGGTATCCAACCACACGCCTCGAAGACCTGTGGGAGTATTTACACCCTTGTTCTTTACGTAGCATTCCTTAATAATAGCAGATGCTTCTACGTCTCTCGGTTCCAGCGGGAAAACGAAAGAGTTCCCATCGATATTCACAGGCTGAGCGCCTGAACTCCTGAGTTTTTCGGTCAGAAGGAACCCGATTATCTGTACCGGGTAAGCCGCCCCGGTCGGGTGGTATTGAACAGTGTCAGTATCGATCAACTTGGCTCCTGCATGGTAAGAGAGCACCACTCCGTCATAAGTTGCACCGTAGTGGTTCGTGGTCGGGAAACCCCTTATATGCAGTCTGCCAAACCCACCCGTTGCCATTATTACAACCTTAGATTTTACTATCTTGTATTCACCTGTTTCGAGGTTCCAGAGAACCGCCCCTGTAACCTTATTGCCGTCAGTGAGAAGTTCGATTACCGGGTAGTGTTCGATAACGGGGATCTGCCTGTTCTCGAATTCATCTTTAATGACTCTAAGTTCCTCGAGTCCTGTGTAGTCCGCGCATGAATGCATTCTCTTTATGGAAGTTCCACCACCCCATTTTTCAACGAACTCGCCGTTATCTTCCTGGTCCAACAAAGCGCCTAAGTCGCAAAGCCAATCCATAATTACTGGCGCATCGCTCACCAGAGCCCTCACCACGTCGGGCTTGTTCGTGAAATGGCCTCCTCCGATAGTATCTATAAAATGCTTTGCGGGGGAATCGTTTTCGCGGTCTGCCGCCTGAGTTCCACCCTCCGCCATAATCGAATTAGCATCGCCGTGTCTAAGCTTGTTAGTTAGCAGGATCTTTTCCGCTTTAACTCCCATCATGTTCGCCCATATCGCTGCAGAAGTGCCGGCTAAACCGCCTCCTATTATCAGGATCTCAGGGGAGTAGTCAACTCGAGAAAGATCGACATCCTTTTTGCCTATGAGTGGGTATGCTTCAATGAGATCCACCACTTCGTCGGGGGCTATATCACCCTTGTTCACCCCAATCTTCAGCTTCCTTTTCCCGCCCTTCGCAAAATCCGGGTGGTACTGAAGAACATCTTCTCTCTCCTCGGGCGTCATAGCTTCGGGTACATAATCCTTCCGCTTAGACCTTGTTTTATGTACTTTCTGAATAAGCTTGTACATATATTCAGGATAACCTTCAATATATTTTTCAGCCATAATTCACTCCTTATATTATTAAATCCTTATTATTATCGCGCTCAGTCTTTTTCCCGTACTCTGGCAGCATAAAGTTCCACAAGCTTTTCCTTCGAAGCTTTTTCCAATACATCCAATTCCTTATCGAATTTCTTTGCCTCAAGTTCTTTTATCCGTACTTTCAGATGCTCTGGTTTCTTTAGACCATACCGTCCGTACATCCTTCTTCCGAGTTGACCAACATTATACTGGACGATCTCAGCGGGACATCTCATCGCGCATAAACCGCAGCGGATACAATCGAACGAAATTTCCGCAAGTTCCTCGAAGTCGCCCCTTAGCGCGCACTGAATATAATCCATCGTTTCGATATCCTGGGGACAAGCTTTGCTGCAGGTATTACACGAAACGCACCGGGCGATCTCAGGAAAATATTTAAGGAGAACCGATACATCATAAGGTTCTTTCTGGATATTATAAATTGGCTTCTTCGCGGGTGAAAAAGGTATCTGGACGAGATACATTCCATCTTCAACTCTTGTTTGGCAAGCCAGACCGGTCTGAAGTTTGTACTCCCCGGCTTTCCTGTAAACTGTTCCGCACGCTCCACAGAATCCTTGCCTACAACCAACTCCTCTGACGAAGCGGTAACCGGCAAATTCCATCGCTGTTAAGATGGTCAGGTCGGCGGGAACCTTGTAACCTCTACCCATAATATAGATCATAACCCATTGCTTAATATCCTTCTCATCCACACCGGTAGTTACAGGTTTGTTTGCCTCCGCTATCCTGTCCATAACGCTTTTTTCAGTTTTCTTTTTTGCCATAATTTACCTCATATTTACGTGTTAATTTATACTGGTCTATTATATAATTTAAGCGCTTATTGATTCAATAATTTTATCGAAATTAACCTTCGATATTTTGTCGATATCTTCATGGATACTGTTTCCGTGAGAATCCATAGTAACCATCACGGGGAAATTTTCAGCTCTGCATACCCAGAAGGCTTCGGGAGTTCCAAACTCTTCCAGCTTGAACACGGTGATAATTTCCTTGACCGACCGGGCAATGAGGGTACCCGCGCCGCCTATAGCGTGCAGGTAGCACGCGCCATAATCCTTACAAGCTTGAAGGGTCTTGGGTCCCATTCCACCCTTTCCAATTATGCCTCTCACTGTGTATTCCTTTATCACGTCTGCCTGATAGGGTTCCTCGCGAATACTGGTCGTGGGTCCCGCTGATACGAAACTCCACTTTCCATCTTCGTTCTTTACTACCGGACCGCAATGATAGATAACGCCTTCCTTGAGGTATTCCCTCAAAAATTCAGGCTTCTCTTCAATCATCAGCTTATGTCCCGCGTCACGCGCAGTTACTATTATTCCAGACAGGGAGACAACATCTCCACACTTTAATTTTCTTATCTCTTCTTCAGAGATTGGGGTCTTTAATTCAATCATTTTCGAAATCCTCTCGTTTAAGAACAAGGGTTTTCCTTCGGCAAGCCCAGCACATATAAGATATCGTAACAAAGAAGCATGCCGGGTGACGATGATATTTACCGCAAAATACTTCTAGCACGGTGGTCTTTCCACCGAATCCCATTGGTCCGATGCCCAGTGAATTCAGTTTGTCATATAATTCCTTCTCGACTTCCGCGAGTACCGGGTCATCAGAACGCTCCCCGAACTTTCTAAGAAGCACTTCCTTGGACAACTCGTAACTTGATACTCTGTCTCCACCGATACCTACCCCTATGACACCGGGAGCGCAGCCTTTACCTTGAGCGGTATAAACCGCATCGATGACGCATTTCTTCACGCCCTTGAGGTCCCTTCCGGCTTTCAGGGGAGCGTAAGGAAGCTTGTACTGAGCGCCAACATTTTCAGAACCGCCACCCTTGAGCATCAAATCTATCCTGATATCATCCCTGTCCCACTGGTAAAAGTGAAAGAAGGGGGCGTTCAAACCGATGTTAGTCCCGGAATTCTTACCCGTCACAGGGTCGACTGCGTTGGGACGAAGTAAATAAGTTTTGGTCGCCTTTTCCGCCGCGATTCGAATCGAGTTCCTGATCGGCTCGAAATCCATTCCCACAGGAAGGTGAATATAAAAAAGCAGGGAGCCAGTGTCCTGACACATCGGCGTTACATATTCACGCGCCATTTTAACGTTCTCCAGAATGGTCGCGAACGCGCTTTGCGGCATACTGCCTTGCTCTTCCTTATTCATTGCATCTATCAGGGACTTTTCCACATCTGGGGCTAAGTCGGTCGAGGCTTGTTTAATAAGATCTAAAATAAAAACAGATAATTTTTCTTTCATTTTATTAAGCCTTTCCTGAGATTTTGCACCTTTAAATTTTTACTGGTCTGCTTAAGAAAAAAATGTATGGTATGATAATATTTGTTTATATTTTGGCAAGTATTTTTTTTAAAAAATTTTCTATTATGGAAAACATCATATAATTACTTATTATAAGTATAT
>JAFGQG010000134.1 GCA_016935765.1 bacterium | reverse complement strand
TATATGCCACGAATGCACTAATGGTTTTATTCGTGAATTAGTGGCTTTTTTTCTCATCTCGCCAATATTATCGTTCCGTTACAGACTACTTTTCTATCCACCTCGACGGTGTAAATATAAATCCCCTCGGGAAGTCTGCGGTTTTTATTATCCAACCCGTTCCAGCTTCTTTCCAGGAAGTCGTTGAAATCGGTTACTGGCGGCATCTCCCTGTTCCAAACCTTCACGTTACGAATGTTATAAATGGAGATCATTGCTTTCTCATTGAACATGTCAGGGTAATCGAATACGATGTAATCGTTGATATCGTCATCGTTCGGTGTAAATGGATTTGGATGAACCAGGCAGGAAGTAACTGGTTCGGTGGGGATAATCCAATAAGTTGTATCGCAATTAGGATTGCAATAATCGGGCATATCACACGCGGAAATGGAGATGTCAATTGTGTCTCCGGGACTTACAGGATTTTGCGGGAAAATAGTAATTATTTCAGCGTATTCATCCCACAGGAAATCGGAGTTTGAATAGGCAATGCCATTTATGGTGAGCTCGATTGAATAAATGTCCAACCCGCTTAACGAGTCGGTAATATGTATTATGATCTCCGGCTGCGGATTTCGGATTCTGTCACCTGGCAACGGTTCCAGGAGTTCGGCGACAGGGGGTGTGAGATCTACTGTAAACCACCACTCGATAGGACGGTGCTGAAGGGAAGCCCCCAGGCGGTTCTTAGCCTCCAGCAGGCGGACGTGCACTATTTCAGCATTCTCCCACTGCGGATCCGGGATGAAAAAGATATATGGCTCTAACCACGTAAGCTGATGATCATCAATGGTATAAACAACATCTTGAACCTCTAGCTCAATGGTGGTCTCAACAATAACGCTGGTATCCTCAAGTAGTAGGATTATGGTGTCCGGTTCGCAGGCGGTGTAAGTGTTCGAATCAGGACGAATGATAGTTGCTACCGGACCTTCACAGGGGTAAGTTGTGAATGAAGGATTAAGATCAAACAGCATGATTCCCGAATACACCGGTGTGTGTTCCGAGCAGCAAGAATCGATTATTTCAAAAATGTCAATCTCCGGATCTCCATGAAAGTTTTCGACACAATTGTACAACCTGGAATAGCAGAAGTTATCAGCCCATTCTTCGAAATCAGCTACCCCGCAAACGTTAAGAGCATGAACGTTCCAGCTATGCGCGTGTCCGCAAGGGTAGATGATTGTATAGTGAGTCGAATCGATAAGTGGAGCCACGATAGTGTCATCGATGTATAAAGTGTAAACAACCGGCTGAGTACCCGGCGCTTCTTCCCATTCGATAGTGATAGGTCCGGGCTGAAGACTTGGATTACCGGTCGGCGCAATTGCTTCAAAATCCCCAACCGGTATAAATTCATTCGTTATCACAACTGTATCGTAGGCATAGCAGTCTATGCTGTCAACTGTTTCAAGGAAATAGACTGTAGTCCAGTCGGGTGAAACGAGAGGGTGCTCTTCATCGCTAACCCACAAAGGATCTATGTCGTTAGCCCAGCTGTATCTATAGGGTGGTATGCCATTCACGGCGACAGGGTTCCCACCGAGCTGTACAGTGTCGTGAGGGCAAATTTCGACTTCCGGACCTGCATCCGCTGTGATAAGCGAAAATGTAACAAGAAGTGAATCCTCCAGGAAACACCCGAGTGAATCGGTTACGAGCAAGTGAAAAGTAACGTAGTTTCTTATCTCGCCGGGGGGCACGAAGGCATAAGTATTGGGGCAGCAAGCATCACAAACGCAGTTTGCAGGTGTCCACCGGTAGGAATAGGGAGGAGTACCGCCAGCGACCACGGGATCCAACTGGACGGAATCATACCCGCAAACGTAAGCATTCACGCCGATGTCCAGGGTCAGATCGCATTCTAACCTCACAACGAACCAGCAGTAGGTCGATTCATTCGGTTCACAGTAATCAGGTGTATCCTGTGTATGCAGGCACAGAAAGAGAGTATCGCCGTAACTCATTGTATATCCAGCGCTTATCGGGTCGAATGTCAGGATGCTGTCCCCGTCCCACGTGATGTATGAACTCGAGATTGAAAACGTGTCCGAGGAATTTATAATGAGATATAAAACTGAATCCCGGTCATCCAAGCCACTAAGCCAATCGAAAACAAGCAGGGAAATCTCTGGTGGTACATCAGGAACGTGAGCTCCAGGCGGCGGGATGATGTCGCATACAACCGGCGGTGAATAGTCGAGCGTGAAAGACCAGCTCAAGGTGTCAGCAAGCGGTACACCATTGTAGTCCACTGCCTCAAGTAAAGCTACATCAACTACTTCGCCGTCCAGCCACGGGGGATCGGGATTGAAGATGAGAAAAGAATCCCCCTCATAACGCAATTCCGGGTCAGATGTGCAGTACAGTTCTGAATTCACTGATAGTACGATGGTGCTTTCCACGATGAAAGTGTCAGTACCGACCAGGTGGATAATGATGGATTCAGGTAAACACGCGGAGAAGGTATTCGGTAATGGTCTGATGATGGTTGCGATCGGACCCTCACATGGGTAAGTTGAGAATGGCGGGTCAGAAGGTAAGGTGTCTGAGAATGGTCCATATAAGGTTGAATCCGTCATTTCACCGGTAGTATCGAAAATTCCAAAATAACAGTCAACGAAATAATCGTAGCAAATATTGTAAGCCATCACTTCCCAGGTATGTGTGTGACCGCAGGGGTAGAATATCGTGTAGTGTGTCGAATCCATGAAGGATTCAACAAGGCTGCCATCGATGTAAAGGTCATAAAAAATGGGCGGCGTTCCCGGCGCTTCTTCCCATTCGAATGTTACATCTCCCGGCGGCAACATGGCTCCCGGGGGAGGAAAAAGCAATCCGAATGGTCCGGGTGGATCATGTATAACATAAACGGTGACGGTGTCTATAATAACGCAATCCATGCTATCCCTGACTTCGAGTACATATTCCGTGGTGATTGATGGTGAAGCGATAGGATTGGGCGACGTTGTACTTGAAAGACCGGTGGCTGGCGACCAGATATATGTGTATGGCGGTACGCCGCTCCAGGCAGTTGGTGAGCATCCGAGTTCGACATCGCTTCCCGGGCAAATAGTCTGATCCGGTCCCGCACTCGCCTGCAAACTGCACTCCATCGAGATTATGTATGTGCAGCACGTATCGTGTACGTTCGGTGCGCAATAATCAGGGGTGTCCTCTGAATGGATGCAGTAGGTAAATACATCGCCGCCGCTGAAGCTGTAACCCGCGCAAATAGGGTCGAAAGTTACGACGCTGTCTCCATCCCAGGTCATACAAGGTCCGAATATATTGTAGGTATCTGAGTCTTCAACTATGATGAGCAGATTCCCCGGCGCTAACCCGCTGAGGGAATCATGAACATAAAACTCCACCGAAAAGACATCAGTATATATCGTAGAGCCACATGGAGGTGACACGTGCCAGACTACCGGCGGGGCATAATCGATGATGAAGCACCAGTTCAAGGGTGCTGAAAGCGGATTTCCATAACTATCGTCCGCGGCAATCAGGCTAACACAAACTGTATCACCATTTTCCCAACTTGTCAATGGTTTATAGATAAGGATCGGCTCTTCCCAGCGGAGTGCAGAAGAATCTGTTGTGAAGGTTACTCCATCCACAATAAGCTGAATTGTGCTCTCGACAACGCCATCGGTGTCCTCGATCGCAACGATTATTGACTCGGGGTCGCAGGCGGAGTAGGTGTTCGGTAGCGGTCTGATAATTGTGCCAACCGGTCCATCGCATGGATAAGTTGAAAAGGAAGGGTCGAATCCTGTGTCAAAAATTCCAGGTATAAACCCGGGGAGTGAACAGCAGGAATCTAATATTGCCCAGAAGTTTGGAGGCCAGTCTGGGCTGTACGGATCACTCAGGTGAGCGCAGCCAAGCCAGCCCGGGCAGAGAGAATCGAGCATATCCCTGAAGCTTTCGAAGCCACAGATGTTGATGGCTTCCACATACCAACTATGGTGGTGACCACAGGGATAATTCACAGTGTAATGAGTGGATTCTATCAATGCGGCTACTACGGTATCATCCATGTAGAGGATGTAATAGACCGGTGGAGTTCCGGGGGCTTCTTCCCAGATGAGTTCTATATCTCCTGGGGGCAACAAAGCTCCGCTATCGGGCGCTACGAATCCAAAATCTCCAACCGGAATAAAATCGTTGATGATTGTAACAGTGTCATAAGCGACACAACCGATACTGTCAGTTGCTTCGAGATAGTAAATTGTTGTGGTATCAGGTGATACGCCCGGATGCTCTTCGTCGGAACTCCAGGTCGTATCCATGTTATTTGTCCAGTGAAACTGGTAGGGAGGAATGCCTCTATCAGCAGCGGGAATCCCACCCAGGAACACGGTATCGTCCGGGCAGACCTCGTACTCCGGTCCAGCGTCAGCGACTATCTGCGAAAAAGCAATTAACAAGGAATCTTCCGCGATACATCCGTAAGAATCAATCACCGTAACATGAAACCAAATCCAGATGGAATCGGTTGGATTGAACGCTGTTGGATTACGTACAAGGCTGTCGGTAAGGAAATCGGGCGGTTGCCAATGGTATTCGAACGGTGGATAACCGGAAATTATCAAAGGTCTCAGAGTTACCGAATCCTCGGCGCAAACCATTGTATCGCTTGCGGTTAGTGCAACATAGATGCTGCATTCTATCGTTACTTCGAATTCCCAGCAGAAAGTTGAAGTGTTTGGCGCGCAGTAATCGGGATTATCGTGAGCATTGAAAGCGCAGACTTCAACCCTATCCCCCATACTGAGTGAAAAATCTTCAATGTACAGGCTATCATGCCATGTCGTATCGGTACCGTTCACGATAACCCGAAGCTGAACAGAATCTATGTTTGTATAGCCCGAGACAGTATCTATCAAGGAAACGTAAATGTTAGTGGTTAGATCCCTGCTCGCGCTTCCGTCCGGAGGGTATTCTCCCGAGTAAGCCGGGGGTGACAGGTCCACGAGAAATTCACCGTAAACGGTATCGGAAAGAGGGTAGCCCCTGTTGTCGTCCGCGGAAACGAGAAGGAACTCCACGACCTGGCTATCCTCCCAGCACGGCATAGCGGGAGAAAAGAAAAGCCTGTCACCTGTAAAAGTTAAACGGGGATTTGGGAACGTGTATGAAATTCCTTCTACTATCAACTCGATGGTCATGGTATCTATTCCGTCCTCGTCAAAGATGCCGATGATGACCGGTTGACATAAGCAGGCGGAGATGACCCTCCCGTCTCCATTAATATCGATAGGTTCGATCAGCCAGGCGACCGGTTCGGTGATTCTGACGTAGAACCACCAGCAGTATGATGTATCGTTTGGCGCGCAGTAATCGTAGTCAGGTGCGTCATACAGACTATCCAGGCATATCATGACGGTGTCATTATTAACGAAGGATAATCCCTGGATACGAAGCTGTGATCCGTCCCAGGTAGGAGTGAAACCCGACACCTCTTCACCGTTCACTGTGATAGTGATGTTGTCGGGAATGAAGGACATGGGATCGACTCCGGCGATATCATCGGTTATTTCGAGGGTGATATCCGGATTCGGTACAAAAACGGTTTCTCCCATAGCCGGCACAGGATCGAATGGAACAGGTGGTTCGAGGTCAACAATTACTGAGCATGAGACTAAGTTGGCAACGCATCCGAAAATGTTCGCCGCTGAATCGAGGCTGAAATGAACGATGTCCCCGTGACTCCAGGGTGAGCGGGGATGGTAGATAACCGAATCGGGCGGGTGCCAGCTTAATTCCGGGGAGCGAATATCGAGCGGTCTATAATTTACCGTTGCTCTCAATGAAAACTCGTCGATTTCATAATACCGGTCAAGTACGAGTGCGATGAAACCCTGATCCTCACATGAAGTTACACCACCACATGGCGCAGGATAGACTACCTGGGCTATTGGGGAGTTTGAAACGGTAATGATTACGGTATCATAAGCGATGCAGCCTATTTCATCCGTAGCTTCCAGGAAATAAGTTGTTGTGATTTCGGGATTAACCAATGGATTTGAAGCGTAGGAGCTGAAACCCCGCGGGTCTGAACTCCAGTAGTAAGTATATCGTCCTATACCTCCCCCTGCTGCCGGGCTCCCTCCAAGCACCCAGCTTTCGGATATGCATATCGTTGTATCAATTCCCGCATCTGCCCATATCTGAGAAACCGTGACGAGTACCGTATCGTATGCGTGACATCCAGCTTCGTCGATCCCTTCGATAATATAAGTGGTGGTTGTCTCAGGGTAAGCGACCGGGTTTGATGCAGCGGATATGAAACCAGGTGGCTCAGAAGTCCAATTGAAATTGAACCTGCCGATCCCGCCTGAATATGGCGGAGTTGCCCCAAGTACGATTGGATCGCCTGCGCACATGATAGTGTCATTTCCAGCGTGAACATGGGGCTCTGAAACAGTAACAACGATAGAATCTACCGATGTACAACCGTAGTAGTCTGAAACTGTCAGGATGTAGGTCGTAGTCGTTTCGGGTGAAGCAACCGGATTCGCGGCGTTTGGATCGCTCAAAGTGGATATAGGTTCCCATGAATAGCTGTAGGGAGGTGTTCCTCCTGTCGCAGTGGGCCTTCCCCCGAGAGCGATGGTCTCGCCGACACAGATCGTTACGTCCTCGCCTGCGTCTATATCGGGGTGAAGTGCAACGGTTACGGTTACGGTGTCAACTCCGATGCAGCCAAGGTTGTCGACAACTGTGATGATGTACGTTTCAGTTATATCGGGGAACGCTAATGGATTCGATGCGTTGGGGTTTGATAATCCAGCGGAAGGTGTCCAGGTGAAGGTGTATGGCGGGAATCCACCGTTGGCTGCCGGTGTTCCGCCAATAGTACCTGTGTCTCCCTGGCAGATGACGATGTCAGGTCCGGCATCCACTTCTGGTGGGTCGGAGAGAGTCACCCTGATGACATCGGAATTCGTGCATCCTCTTGAATCGGTTACGGTTATAGTGTAACTCGTTGATGTATCAGGAGTTGCCACGGGATTGGATACGGTTGTACTGGAGAGTGTCGTTCCCGGCGTCCATAGGTATGAATAGGGTGGTGAACCGCCAGTTGCAGTTGGGCTTCCGCCTATCGTGGCGCTATACCCGGTGCAAATAGTCACGTCGCGTCCCGCATCGACTGCCGGAGGATCATAAATATAAACCCAGACCGCGTCCGTTGCTGTACAGCCAACACCGTCCGTAACGGTGATTGTATATTGTGTTGAAGTCGTTGGAGATGCCGTAGGGTTAGGTGAGGTGCGGTTGCTAAGTCCTGTGGCGGGACTCCAGTAAAAGGTTAGTGGTGAAAAGCCGCCCCATCCTGTCGGCGAGCCGCCAATGGTGACCGATCCACCGAGACAGATGCTGTGATCAGGTCCAGCGTTCGCGTGGGGATTGGATACTGTTACGGTTACTTCGTCACTGCCAATACAGCTTATGCCGTCGGTGACCGTTACCGTGTACGTGGTTGTTGTGGTAGGTGATGCAACCGGGTTAGCGACGTACGGGTTACTCAGACCTGTTGCGGGGGTCCATACATAAGAATAAGGCAATACCCCGTCACTTGCTGTGGGTGAACCGCCAATTGTTACAGAACCCGGGTAGCAGATGAGCCTGTCCGGTCCCGCATCGACGGTGATCAGGCAAGCGCAGTCCTCCCCTATACTCCAGCATCCTCCGATAGTATCATCGTATCCTCCACTCCAGATTCGGATCTGGAAACAGTCGCTCGGCGAAGGGCACGGCTCAGCGACGTTCACTCTCCACCAGAACGTGATCGAACCCCCGTTATAAACTGGACCTCCTGATTGAGGATTCAATCCGCCTGATATGGTTATGCAGCTTCTCGGCATTAACTGACCGTTTACCGGGTTTAAAGTTGCCCCGCTTGTGTTCGTCACTGTGATAGTGATCATATTGAATTCGGATAACATCACGACAACATCGGCAAAAATCGTACTCCAGGAAGTACCCAGTGTGTACCAGTTACCTGAAGAAGCTAAAGAGGTATTGCGGTACCAGTTATATGAACCCGAGCTTCCGATCGATGCGCAGCTTGCGCAATATGGTGAAGTATTTGTTGAAGTGAATAAGACAAAACCACGACTTATAATATCGTTATACACCTGGTCGTCATAATAAGAACAATACCCATCACATCCGTAGTCGCCAGTTTGATAGTAACATGCATCCGTGAAGAAAATCAAGATATGAAGAGCGCCTGGTCTCCAGTCGTAATTATTCATTGCTGCTTCTAGAGCGCATAGGGCGTTTTCAGGGGAATCGCATCCACCCCAGGCGGGTATGCTATTGATCCAGCCGCGAAACGAGCCCCAGTAATCAGAAGTCATCTGCCAGCCAGCCGCTCCAGGGTTAGCGTCATATAATTCTCTATACCCTGGCGCCCAACTGCAAGGATCCCAGTTCGGTCCCACAGCATCACCATAACAGACTCCACCTAACCGGTAATCGTAGCCCCGGGCATTCATTTCAGATGCAAAGCTGCTGATATTGGATCTTACCCCGGCGATTTGACCGCCCATACTTCCCGTATTGTCGATAACAAAAACGATATCTACCGCGCCGGTATCGAGCCGGCAGGTAACATCCCAGTTGTACCACCAATCCAGCGGTTCCAGCGTTGTATGCCGGTGACCGTCTGTTAATTCAACGCCGGAGATTTTAAATGGACTTGGATTAGTGGAGGTTTCCGCATAGCAGTAAAACCCACTCCAGAATTCAACCACGAATAAAAATGTAACAAAAAATAAAATAATCTTACTTTTTTTCATCTCCCAATAACAGCCCCCTTTGGCTTCTATCATTCCCTTTAACTTTGAAATTTTACAGTTTTCACATCCTTACATATTAAATATATAATAATTTTCCTTATTTAGTCAATTAAATTGTTGGTTTTGGAGTTTATTTTTTCACTTGCGGGGAAAAGGAATGAAGTTTATTATAGGTTTAGGTATTTTTGTGCAGCTAGATTTATAAGTTAGCATTTGGAGGAAAAATTGGCTACCAACCTTACAAACATAGAAAACAATTTATGGAGTGCTGCTGACGAACTTCGCGCAAATTCTAAGCTCACAGCACAAGAATATTCAACTCCTGTCCTGGGGTTAATCTTTCTTCGTTTTGCTGATTTCAAATTTACGTATGCAGAGGAAGAGATAAAAAAACAATCCGGTGATCTTTGGGGCGTATCAGAAATAGATTTCCAAGCGAAAGGAATTTTATTTCTCCCTGAGAAAGCCCGGTTTTCATATTTACTTAATTTGCCGGAAGGAGAGAATATCGGCAAAGCTATAAACGAAGCAATGAAAGCTATAGAAAGTAAAAACCCAAATTTGAGTGGAATTCTACCAACTACTTATAACAAATTTGAAAATGCTACCCTAATAGAATTAATAAAAATTATGGCTTCCATACCAATGGATATCGAAGGGGATGTTTTCGGTAAGATATATGAATATTTTCTTGGGAAATTTGCAATGGCTGAAGGAAAGAAGGGTGGACAGTTCTTTACTCCTACTTCACTTGTAAAACTTATTGTAAATATAATTGAACCATTTCATGGCAGAATATTTGACCCAGCGTGCGGTTCAGTGGGTATGTTTGTACAAAGCGCGCGCTTCGTGAAGGAACACCATAAAACACCATCAAGTGAGATTAGTATTAATGGACAAGAAAACAAGGGTGAAACTGTAAAATTATGCAAGATGAACCTGGCAGTACACGGTTTAGAAGGTGATATTCGAGAAGGTAATACCTATTATGAGGATCTCCAAAATTGTAAAAACAAGTTTGATTTTGTGATGGCTAATCCTCCATTCAATGTTAGTAAAGTAGATAAAAACCGCCTTAAAGATGATCCCAGATTTCCGTTGGGAATGCCAAGTACTGATAACGCTAACTATTTGTGGATTCAAATCTTTTATAGCGCATTGAATTCCACAGGAAGGACTGGTTTTGTAATGGCAAATTCAGCTTCAGATGCGCGTTATTCCGAGTTGGAAATACGGAAGAAACTGATCGAAAGAAGAGTGGTTGATGTTATGGTGGCTATTAGCTCCAACTTCTTCTATACTGTGACATTACCATGTACACTATGGTTCCTGGATAAGGGCAAGCAGAATACGGACAGTAAGGATAAGGTGCTTTTTATCGATGCCAGGAATGTATTTACTCAGATAGACCGGGCTCACCGGGAGTTCAGCCCTGAGCAGCTTGAATTCATAAGCAATATTGCCAGATTGTACCGTGAAGAAGAGCCTGAAGAAAGGTTAGGAAGCAGTGAATTAATGAAAGAGCATTTCCCAGATGGAGTTTACAGAGATGTAAAGGGATTATGCAAAGTAGCTACAGTGGAGGGGATAGAAGCACAGGGCTGGAGTTTGAATCCTGGCAGGTATGTGGGAGTCGCTGAAGCTGATGATGATGGAGTGGATTTTTACGAGAGATTGCAGGAGTTGAATGGTGAGTTAGAAGAATTAAATGAAGAAGCTCATGAATTGGAGAAGAAAATAAGGGAGAATGTTAATAAGGTATTGGAACAATTATAGCATGTAAAAAATAGGACTTAATAAATTTTACATCCATTGGTTACATAAATATGAAATTTTTAAGCAAAATCAAATTGGGCTTTTAAAATCAAAACATAGGGTAATAGATATGATCACAAAAGCAATGGAATTTTGGGGCTTTAAAGAACATCCTTTCTCTGATGCTGTTTTAAGCGGGGATTCACTTGAAATATTTGTTGGAAGAAATGAAGAACTCGAAGATTTAGAAAACTCATTACATAACCGAATTACTGGGGTATATGGTAGTTTGGGTGTAGGTAAAAGTTCTTTCCTTCACCACTTTACTGAAAAACCACCTCGAAAAGGACTTCCTGTTGCTTTGGTTAATCTACCTCCAGATGCATTTGATAGAATATGTCAGGAAATGTTAGCTGAATTATTAGTTATGTTAATAGAGAAAAAAATTAAGATAAATGGGTTTAAAAAATCCGAACTTAAGAATGAAATTAAACGTTTGAGTGGTACTTTAGCTTTCTCAAGATTATCGTCCGTTGGAGCTGAACTAGTTTTTAAGGGTACAACTTCTGAACAAAAAGACTATAAACTTGTCCAACATGATGAAGCGAGTGCGAGGAGTTTGCTGGGCAAAATAATAAAGAATACAACTAAACCGTTTGTGATTATACTAGACGATTTTCACAATTTAAACATTGGTGGAATAAAAAATGATAATTACTTCCCAAGTCTTGATCGATTAATTACAACAATAGACCAGTATTTTAACAGTTCTAATGTAGCATTTGTAATTACTCTTGATGAAAAGATAGAGAATTATATCTTAGATGTTAAAAAGCAAAGTAAGGGAGCATTTTCATTCTCAGTTGGTGATTTTGTACATTTGTGCTCTTTTAATTCTATCAACCTTTATAATATGATTGAGAAAAGATTAAATCGTTATGGTAATGGTTTAAAAGTTTTTGATTTTTTAACAGAAGATGCTTTTTATGGGCTATTGCTTTGCGCTGAAGGACATCCGAGACGGGCATTACGGGTAATAAGGAATGCTATGAATATAGTAGCAAAGGGTAAAGGAGTGAAGAAGAATCGTATAATTAGCTTGAACTCCATTAGGTTAGCTGCAGATAAAGCAGGTGAAGAATTTGATGATATTGACTTCAAAATCATAACTTACATTATTGATAATAATTCAACAACAACTTCGGACGGTAAATTATCTTCGATTTTGGATAACATGGAGCAACAAACACTTTATCACAGGTTAGAAAACCTTAGAGAAAAATTGCAGTTAATTGTTACTAAGAAGTTGTTCGGTAAAACATACAAGAATGTTTACTCATTTGAGAAATTAAGTTAGAGAATCTAAAACATTTTGGATAATTATTTATTTATAAAAAATATACCAATTGTATTTTTAAAATTTATAAGATTATTTTTTTTATTGTTTATAATTTTTATCATTAGCTCTTATAACACTCTTAACGCTCTTAACGCTCTTAACGCTCTTAACGCTATCAACGAAATCGACGTTATCAATGAAATCAACGAAATCAATGGTATCAACGAAATCAACTGAATCAATGTAACCAATGTAACCGATGTATCAACCAGTATTACCAATAATAATACCATGAAATGCCATAATATTACTATAGTACATAAAACTCTTAACTGTTTTCACGCTCCCCATGCTTACCACGCTACTAACACTCTAAATTTTGTAGGATGGGGTCTTAAATATAAAATAGTAGATGGGGTTAATGGAGGGGGAGGGGGAATAAGATGCGGAGGTAATGGGGGATGTAGAGGGGATTGGGGAAGAAGAGGTTTATGTGGAGGTGTAGGGAGAGGGGGAAGTGGAAGCGGAAAAGGAGGTGGAGGTGGATGGTGAATGTAGCTTCACGGGTGAAATTCACAACGGTGACGATGCTGACGACTGTGTTGATTATGATGAAATTATAGGAATGGACGGAGATTAGAAGCAATAATGAGAAAAATAAAATTCAAATATTTTATTACTCTTCAGAGAGGTTTTGATCTACCTAGAAAAGACATGATTGAAGGTCCTTACCCAGTTGTAGGTTCCACTTCCATTGTTGGCTGGAATAATGAATATAAAAAGGAACCACCAGGAGTCATTACAGGAAGAAGTGGTTCATTAGGTGTAGTCCAATATATCAAAACCAAGTATTGGCCGCATAATACATCGTTATGGGTCAAAGATTTTAAAGAAAACTATCCAAGGTATGTTTATTATTTTTTAAAAACACTTCCATTGAAAGAATTCAATTCAGGGGCTGGTGTTCCTACTTTAAACAGGAACCACTTGAATAATCTAGAAATAAATATCCATGAATATAACACCCAGCGCAAAATCGCTTCCATTCTCTCCGCTTATGATGACCTCATCGAGAACAACACCCGCAGAATAAAGATACTGGAAGAGATGGCGCAGCGAATCTACCGCGAGTGGTTTGTAAACTTCCGCTACCCTGGGCACGAAAACGACAAGCTGGTTGAATCAGAATTGGGGATGATTCCGGAAGGATGGGAGGTGAAGACAGTTGGTGATATACTCTCAATAATCGAATCTGGTTCTCGCCCAAAAGGTGGAATTGACCCAGATGAGAATGAAATACCAAGCATCGGCGCAGAGAATATCTTGGGTGTTGGAAAATATGATTATTCAAAGGAGAAATATGTTAGCTTTGAATTCTATAAAAAGATGAAAAAAGGTCATATAAAAAGTGGAGATGTATTATTGTATAAGGATGGTGCTAAAATTGGTAGAAAATCAATTTTCATGGATGGTTTTCCTCACGTTGAGTGTTGTATCAATGAGCATGTATTTATATTAAGAACAAACCAATTTTGCAGTCAAGCTTATTTATTCTTTTAGCTTGATCTTCCTGATATAACAACAAATATTATTAATCTGAATGCAAATGCAGCTCAGCCAGGAATTAATCAAAAGGGTGTTAAGAGTCTAACTATATTAATTCCAATACAAACAAATAGAAAACAGTTTGATGATATAGTAAATCCTATTCTTAGTGAGATTTTTAATTTAGCAAAGAAAAACCGAAACCTTCAAAAATCCCGCGACCTTCTCCTTCCCAAACTCATCTCGGGGGAAATCGATGTGTTTGAAAAGGATATTAAATTAAATTATTAATAAAGGGGGAAATTGAATGACAAAATTTGATAAGATTGGCTACTGGTCTGAAGTAAAATTAGATATAATCAAAGAATACGCAGCAGCTTATTCTAGAATACTGAACTCATGGAGAAACCCAAGTTTCACCCACGTTTACATTGATGCTTTCTCTGGCTCCGGGATCCATATTTCTAAAACGACAAAAGAGTATATTCCAGGGAGTCCTTTGAATGCCCTTAATGTTGAACCTCCATTCAAAGAATATTACCTGATTGATCTAGATAGCGATAAAATCGAAAGTTTAAAGGAAGTTGTTGGTGATTCACCAAATATTCATTTGTATAAGGGTGATTGTAATCCGATTTTGTTGGATGATGTGTTTCCCAAAGTGAAATTTGGTGATTATCGTCGTGGATTATGCTTACTTGATCCTTATGGTTTACATTTAAACTGGGAAGTTCTTAAAAAAGCAGGTAATATGAAGAGTATTGATGTTTTCATTAATTTCCCAGTTATGGATATAAACCGAAATGTTCTATGGAGGGATTCCGAGAAAGTATCGGTGGAGAGAAAAAAAGAATAACTGCTTTCTGGGGTGATGAAACCTGGATAAATGTAGCATATAGAACAGATACAACCCTATTTGGTTATCCTGAAAAAGAACCCAATATTCAGATTGTTAAAGCTTTTTGCAAACGCCTGAAGGAAAAAGCAAATTTTAATGAAGTTCCAAAACCTATGCCTATGAGAAATACTAAAGGTTCTGTAGTATATTACCTAATTTTTGCATCGCAAAAACCAGTTGCAAAAAAGATTGTTAGTGATATATTCAAGAAATACAAAGAGAAAGGAAAAAAGTGAGTTTAAATTCCAAAATAGAATGGACGGAAGCTTCCTGGAACCCGGTAACCGGTTGCACAAAAGTAAGTCCTGGTTGCGAAAATTGTTACGCTGAACGTATCTCTATACGCCTTCAAGCAATGGGTCAACCTAATTATGTGAACGGATTCAAACCAACAATTCACGATAATTCCCTCGGAATCCCATTGAAGTGGAAGAAACCTAGATTGATCTTCGTTAATTCAATGAGTGATCTTTTTCATGAAAAAGTACCAGATAAGTTTATCTTAAGAACTATTGAAATAATGAATAAGGCTAACTGGCACCGTTTTCAGATCCTTACCAAGAGGTCAAAAAGACTAACCGAGTTAAACTCAAAAATAAAATGGGCACAAAATATTTGGATGGGAGTAAGTGTAGAGAATATGGATTATTTATTCAGAATTGATCATCTTCGGAATACCGATTCCAAAATAAAATTTATATCTTTCGAACCGTTGTTAGGTCCAATATCAAATCTAAATTTAAAGGATGTCGATTGGGTGATAGTTGGTGGGGAATCGGGTCCTAAAGCAAGACCAATGAATCCAGAATGGGTAAAAGAAATTAGAAATCAATGTGTCCATGCCTCTGTTCCTTTTTTCTTTAAACAGTGGGGTGGTGTAAATAAGAAAAAAAACGGTCGTAAATTAGATGGCAGAACCTGGGACGAAATGCCCTTAACATTTGGAACTCATGGGAATAGACTTTTCTGAAAACTCACTCGTCCATAAACCCGCAATCAAACTTTTCCACCAACTTGGCTGGGAAACCGCGGACTGCTTCCATGAATTTGATACCCCCGAAGGAAGTCCATTAGGTAGAGCAACCAAATCTGAAGTAATCATTATATCCCACCTCAAAACTGCATTGGAAAAATTAAATCCCGAACTTCCTGATGTAGCATTAGAACAAGCAATCGAAGAACTTACACGCGATCGCAGTAGAATGAGTCTCGTGGCTGCAAACCAGGAAATATACAACCTTTTAAAGAATGGTATAAAAGTTCAAATCCCGGATGACGAAAATGGTGGTGAAACCACCGAAACAGTTAAGATAATCTATTGGAATCAACCTGATAATAATGACTTCTTTCTCACTTCGGAGTTCTGGGTAACCGGTGAGATGTACACCCGTCGAGCTGACCTTGTCGGTTTTGTTAATGGAATTCCCCTATTATTTATTGAACTGAAAGCTTCCCACAGGCGACTCGAAGTTGCATACAAAGATAATCTTCGAGATTATAAAAATACCATACCACAGCTTTTCTGGTACAATGCATTCATAATACTTTCAAATGGTTCAGAGAGTAAGATTGGTAGTGTTACAGCGCCGTGGGAACATTTCAATGACTGGAAGAAAATATCAGACGAAGAAGAACCCGGAGTGGTCTCCCTGGAAACAATGATTCGAGGCACCTGTCAGCACAAAAGGTTTTTGGACATTGCTGAAAACTTCACACTATTTATGAAAGCCCGTGGGGGAATTATAAAAATTCTCGCCAAAAACCACCAATACCTGGGAGTAAATAATGCCATTGAAGCGCTGCAAAATATGGAAGTAAAAAGAGGCAGATTAGGAGTATTCTGGCATACCCAGGGTAGCGGCAAGAGTATTTCTATGGCTTTTTTCTCTAATAAAGTACTTAGAAAATATACAGGAAACTGGACTTTTGTTGTGGTAACGGATAGAGTTGAACTTGATGGCCAAATTTATAAAAACTTCGCTGATGCGGGAGTAGTAACCGAGAAAAGAGCCAGGGCTACAAGCTCACGGAATCTCAGGAAGCTGCTTCGAGAAGACCACCGCTTTGTTTTTACGCTCATCCATAAATTCCGAACTGATCCCGGCGAACTGCATCCGGTTTTATCCGAGCGCTCGGATGTGATTGTTATCACCGACGAAGCACACAGAAGTCAATATGATACACTTGCATTCAACATGAGGACTGCGCTTCCCAATGCTTCTTTTATAGCATTTACAGGGACTCCTTTAATTGTTGGGGAAGAGAAAACCAAAGAAGTATTCGGGGATTATGTCAGTACATACAACTTCAAGCAATCTGTTGATGATAAAGCTACAGTACCTTTATATTATGAAGATAGAAAACCGCATCTTCAGCTCAAAAATAAGGATTTCAATGAAGATATTTATCGGGTTATTGAGGAAGCAGAATTGGATGAGTACCAACAACAAAAGTTAGACAGAACGCTTTCCAGACAATATCACTTAATTACCCGGGATAACCGGCTAGAAATAGTAGCTAAAGATATTGTCAAGCACTTCACTTCGAGAGGCTATAAGGGTAAAGGAATGGTGGTTTGTATCGATAAAGCCACTGCTGTTAGAATGTATGATAAGGTTACTAAACATTGGAAAAAGCAATTAAAGAAACTCCGCGAATCTCTTAGAAATACTACAGATAGCAGCGAGCTGGAAATAATTGGTAACGTTCAAAAGTCTCGGCATTTATTAATTGACAAATAAAATGACCTCCTTGTAAATTAT
>JAFGQG010000133.1 GCA_016935765.1 bacterium | reverse complement strand
TAAATCTCTTCGTAATAATGAATTTTATATTTAGAACGTTTTTTCAAGGAATATTATTATTTGATTAAAAACGTTAGGCTACCATCCACATATCCATTATATCGTAACCGGTGGCGGATTATCTGCTGATAGTAATCAATGGTTCAACTCATCGGAGAAGTTCCTGGTGCGTGTGGAATTACTCTCTACTATCTTCCGCGCTAAGTTCAGGGATGAACTGAAGAAATCCGACCTATATAAACAAGTACCACCGGAGGTCTGGAAGAAGGACTGGAACGTCAACTGCATACCTGTCGGCTCGGGAAAACATGCTTTCGAGTACCTGGCGCCTTATATCTTCAGAGTCGCTATCACTAATAACCGTATATTAAAGTTGGAAAACGGAAAAGTTACATTTCAGTACAAAGTTAATGATGATGATAAACCGGATGGTGAAAAAAGCCCGACTTATAAAACATGTACGTTACCTGCTGAGAAGTTCATCAGTCGCTTTAATCAGCATATCCTGCCCGATGGCTTTATGAAGGTTCGTTACTACGGTCTGTTGAGTTCAAGAAAGCGGAATCTCCTGATTAAGGCTAAAGAACTACTCGGAGTAATAACAACAACCACAGGAATAAACAAAAAGCACAAGTCTGCTGAGAAGCCTAAAGCGATATGCTGCCCCAAATGTGGCGGGAAGATGATCCTGATCATGGAGTTAAAAGCCGAAAGACGACCTTATTTCGGGAAGACTGTCAGAAAATATAAACCTTCAATAAGAGCGCCGTGAACATGAATATTTTGTCTGTGGAGTTAAACAATTTTTGTAGTTCAGTTTTGCAAAAAAATCACCCTTTTTTGCCCGGGAGAAGTACGCCTTTTTTTCATAAATTATTGTCAAAGAGCAATATTATAATGATAATTATAACTCAAATTAAAATATTTACATCGAGACAATCAAAAAATCCCTCATTAAATGATCAAATTTTCGTATTATCTCACAAATTTCTAAATAAACTCTTCTGATTCAATTTCCAAACAGCCGGTAATCTCATTATACGCTTAGTCCAACCAGAATATTTATTGAGGTTCCATTGTCATTTCACTCAATAAAAATTCTTATTACGTTAGAAACGCAGCGTGAACAATACTCTAACTATTGAATTTCTTGCTTACATTTGTAATTGTAATACCAACTATCTTCTTACCCCGTAACCTGATCAGTGTTCCATCATCTAATACATCGGTATCAGTTGCCCTTTGAGGTCGGTCTAAACTAATGTATAGAACATCAGCTTTATCGTCGAAATCGAACCATATATGCTTTGCACCTGAATTTTTAATATGAGGTAATGCCTCAAATATTTCATTTACTTGGGTTGTTGCCATAATATCTTCCTCTTTAAAAACTTCTTTATTTTTGTTGTAAAGAATGCGGTTATAATAAAACCATCATTTTGTTTCTTGAATTCTCGATAAATTACAATTATAGCTTTATTATTGGAAATTAATTTCATAGCCCATAGTTCACCTTCTTCTCCTTCTAATATCCAATTAGGGCTCGAAACAACTTCCAATACATCAAAATAATATCCAGCCATATCGTCATGATTCTCAACAATATGAGTCCACCTTTCATCGTTTAACCTAATAGGAATTCCGTTATTTGAATAAGTAATATGTTCCATTTTTCATTTAGCTTTAGTTCATTGTCTTAAAATACAATGCTCTTTTTTTTAAGCAAGTATAAATATATAGCAGTCACCGGAATTTTAATATGTGTTCCTGTTTCGATTTAATAATAAATCAATCCCGAACGCAGCGAACCGAAAACCCGAATCGCTTATTCAAGTCATAGTGCCGGGAAATTCCTAGTTTATTGGAGGTCAAACACCGGTCCCAAGCAGTGTAAGACGAAAACTCGGAAGAAGACCAGAAATTCGCGGAGCAGGTTAAATCAGTGAAGGTTCCAGGAAAGTAACGGTAGCCACCCGGCAACGCTGTAAAGCCACTCGTCCCAAATTCAGGGTCTTCCTCCAAATCTCCATCATACCAGAGATCTGCTCTACCCGCAAGTTTACTGCCTTCATTTGTGCCACGCCAACCATAAGAATCTGCTTCTGCTGGACTCATACCGAGATAAACTTCAAGCGTTTTCCACTCATCATCGTTGGGTACATGCCAACCCGCAGGTGCAAGTCCGCGGGGATCATCTACTACATAATAGTTATAAAGCCTTCCATAAGTTGCTACATTAGAAGGGTCGTTATCAAATTCACAGCAGGCTCCGGTGGATAAATTGAACCAGTCGTTATCATAAGTTACATTCGGGATTTGGTCACAATTGCGGTAATGCGTTACCTTTAAATTTTCAGCCATCCAAATTTGGGTGCCAATAGTAACAGTTTCGTAAACATTGCCATCAATATCGGTTACTAATGTATCTCCCTCTCCCAAAGTAGTAAATGAAAGAGTGCTTCCATAAGCGGTTCCTTCAATGTTGGTCGCATAAGCTATTACATAATAAGGTGTAGAGGGAATTAATTCTGTTAGAGTGCTAGTGAATTCACCTATACCGCTACTGTCTATTGTATTTTCATCTGAAGTTTCAGGTGAAGCTGAAGTACTCCAGCAAACTCCACGGGCAGTTACTTCAGTAGCTCCACAATCGGTCACAGTGCCACCTCAAACTGCTGTGGTTTGGGTTACTGATTTTACTGCTGCTGTCGTTACTGTGGGAAGATTATCATCTCCATTACCATTCGGACCATTGCTGTCGCTTTCACAACCAATAAATATAACCAAAAAAGCGAGTAAAAGGATTAGTATTTTGCGCATATTAAAGCTCCCATTTTGGGATTTAGAAATATTCATTTTCTCCATTTGATAAATACTTTCTGTCTTTCTAACTCTATATTAACCTGCAAAACAACTACTTCCATGCAGTATATAACCATACTTAATTAATAGACTTTTTCTTACTAAATTATATAATCAATGTAAATTATGGACGATAATTGTCAATATAAAATTAGAAAACCCTTGGGGGAATAGAAATAAAAGAATTCCTTGCAACAATGGTCTATACCCACGTGCTGAACAGAAGCAGAATAGGTGTCAAAAGCCCCCTCGATGTTTAATCATTGTACCTTTTAATCCCTTTGTGTTTAAAACTCTTATAAATAAATTGAAGCTTTTTAGCGATGAATTAATCAAATTTCCCTTCGGTCAATCAGCTTTTAGGAGTTTTTTCAAAACTCCTTGCAATATAAGGCAATGAGATGCAATATATTAGCATGAGCTGAATTTAAACCTGATTTATAGAGCATTGAGCACTTGCCAATCCGAAGAAAATAGTAATAACAATTAAAGTATTGAACACTTAAGGCATAAGTAACTCACCCTGTTTGAGGTAATGATTCTTTCAAACGGTCTTTACTGACCCCCTTATTCGTTAAGCATACTGATCTTTCACGGGATGTATTTTTATTGACATATACTGTATTCGTAGCGAATTCAAATTCAAAAACGGTTTCGTAGTCACAATCGAATGTAAAATACAACTGCCTCAGCACTGGATTATAAATTAATGACAGTTCTGTGGTCCATTCCGGTCCGGTTTGCTGGGCTTTTTTAAGAATATCGAATCCTTCCTTCGGGGAAAGCTCGTTGTGTATTTGCGATAAATTTTTATATGTTTCCAAATAGCGGTCTGAACCACTTCCACTCACATGTTGAGGCAGTATCCCGTCATAACCGGAAAGTGGGAAATTCGTCATGATATAATAGCTGGAATCCTTTGGACCGGAGAGTATATTTTTTCTCCCGGGTTCAACGATAATCACCGTCCCGTCGATATTCGCGATCATGTTATGCGTGCTTAAACCAGGGTTGTTGACTATCTCCTTTTCTTCGAGAAGGGGCATTAAGGCATCAAATGGTATCTGATCTCCCAATATACGCTGTACTAATGTGTTTGAGATCCACCGTTTTTCACTTTGCCGCTTATACTGCCCCTCGCCATTTGAATCGACCATCAGATCGTTCACGAACGTTCCAGCGCGGCTAATCCCAAAGGAGGGAAAGTATCGTCCTTTCATCTTTATGGATACAAGAAAGTCATTCCCCATGTATGAAGATATTTGGTATTCTTTTCCATCGTTGTCAAGGTTCATACCGATAAGAATGTTCTTTTCTCTATATACGAAACTTGTACACATTGTCTTTGCCCTTTTTTTATTTATTTACAACTGGAATATTATTTTTTCAATTTTTTCTTTCTTAAATTTCGAGACAGGCTCGAGGTTTTTAATTTCTCTTTCGATAGCTTTTTCCTCATCCAATAACTTATACTTTTTCATCTTTCTCTCCATATATTTCATAAAATTTTCTACTCGGGGAATCATCGACCAACATCCCCATACTGACGCGGTCCTCAACTTTAAAACCCAGTGAGTCATAAAACGCAACGACTTCCGCATTGCTCGAGCGTATCTGTAAATTTACTTTCACGCAGCCAAGTTCCTTGAGACATCGTATGGCATGTTCAACTAACCGCGCGCCAATCCCAGCGCGCCGGTACTCAGGTAAAACTGCGACAGCATAGAGCCAGCCGCGATGACCATCGTAACCTACCATACACGCGCCAACAATTTTACCGTCGCTTTCAGCTACAAAAATTAGATCATCCACTGCGAGTTTTGAGTCTATAACCTGAGACGGTTCGTTATGCGGCGGATCTTCAGGGAAGACCGCCTTCCATAAGTCGATCAGAGCGAGTCTGTCACTCTCTTGATACTTTCGGATTACCATTTGATTCATCATATTTAAAATAGTCTTCCTATAGTGCGAACATCTCCTTTAGAACTGCAACGATCTTCTCCCCCGTTTTATGGTTAACTTTCCCCACTTTTTTTACCAGTCTCGATTTGCCGATGGTCCTGATCTGGTCAAGCACTATAAGCCTTTTCTTTCCTTGAAATTCAACAGAAATCCGCGTAGGGTACTGCTTACTGGAAGTGGTCATGGGAGTAATTATTACGGCATTTATGTTATGATTTATCTCATCCGGTGATACTACAACACAGGGTCTTGTTTTCCTTAGTTCACTGCCTTTGACAGGGTCCAATGAAACAATATATATCTCAAACCTGTTAACTACCATTCCCATTCCTTTTTATCCCATTCGGCAGGTATTTCTTCCTTAATAAGCAGGGTATCATCCCCGGTTTTATGCATTTTTTTGAATGCTATTTCCCAACCTATTCTTGCAGTTTGCCGAGGTTTTATAATTAGATTGTTGTTATCTACCTCTAACTCGACTTCTTCACCGAAATCACACTGCTCCAGAATGGTTTTTGGAATTCGAATTCCCTTCGAATTGCCTATTCTTACAATTTTCGCTTTGACTTTGGACATCGTTTTCTCCAATAATGTTAATACTATGTAATTACAATGCTAAAATATTTACAAATCTGGTTAATGTCAAACATTTTTTCAATATTTTTTAGTCTTTATTGTTATCAAAACGGGATATCATAACCAACGTAGCACTTTAGCCCTGCATTCTCGAAGATTCCCTGGTACTTACTCATTTCATCTCCCGATGGCGGGGAAGCATTCGCAAACTCGTACTCCAAACCCAACTGCTGGTACTTCGACTGACCTAACCGGTGAAAGGGGAGAAGGTTGACTTCCTTCAGTTTTGCTTTGGAAATGAACTCTGCTGTCTGACTCAAATTTTCCATAGTGTCATTGTATCCGGGAACAATGGTCACCCTGATTATAAGCCTGCCGTTCCATACCGAGGAAGCCACTGCTCTGATATTCTCCAGGATCAGGTTGTTGGTGACACCAGTTCCGGCGAGGTGCGCATCGGGGTCTATATGTTTGAGATCGATGAACAGCATTTCAGTAAAGTTCAACGCTTCCAGCAATGTTTCGGTTGGAGCGTGCGCGCATGTCTCCAAAGCGGTATGCATGTAGGATTCCTGGCATTTTTTCAGAGCAGCCAGGAGGAACTCAGCCTGTAAAAGGGGCTCACCGCCTCCAAATGTTACTCCACCATTGCTCCCCCAAAATCCCTGGTCCCTTAAAAGGATACGCATCAGTTCATCTACAGTGTAATAACGCCCGGAAATCCGCAGGGCTTCATTCAGGCAGGCGCTGGAGCAATCCATCGTATCGCAGCTGTCGCAGAACGAACGGTCGAATTCAACCGGGGGACTCTCACCATCCATCATCCTGATAGCATCGTGAGGACAGGCGTCAACACACCGGTAATACTTATGAACGCATTTACTCTCCCTGTGAAGCAAACGTTGCCTGAGTAACTGCCCCTCGGGATTGGAGCACCATCTGCATCGAAGAGGGCACCCACTCAGGAAAACCAGCGTTCTGCACCCGCTTCCATCGTGAACGGAATATCCCTGGATGTCGAAGATCAATCCTTTTAAATTTTTATCTGTCATTTATTTTTTCTAACACTTCCGAAATTTAAACCACCGAAGCCAGACTTCGTTAAAACTATTTTTGATAAACTTCAGCGGAGGTGGTCGTTAATCATTCTTCCTTTATATAATCTGTGTATTCGCTTCCCACATATTACGTACCTGCGGCACTATATTTTTTTGTCTTTCTATTCTATAAATATTTCATCCCTACGGGATTCTTTCAATTTTCATTTTTTGATATTTGTTGTTGTTTTTTTTTCGCACTAACGCACCAACTCTTTCCATTCACTTCTAAAATCATTAATCGGCAATCGATATTCATCAATCAATCCGTCCCCATCATTTTTTCCAAGAGAACCATTCGCAAGTGGTAGCGATAAGGTCGGGGTAAGTCATGTGGGGATCCTCCGGCGCTTCGCAGTCCCCCAGGAGTTTCTCTTCCCTGGGAGTATAATTTGCGCAGTGTTTGCATTTAGGCATCTTCTCAAACCTTTCGCAGGCTTCTCCGTCTGCAGCTACCATTTCCTTCCGAACGTGGCAAATACCCTTGGCTACGTCAACGGGCGCATAATTACGGCAGTCGAGGTTTTTATATTTTTGTTCCATTGCTACACTCCTTCGTATTCCGTTCTTGCGATTACTTCATCCTGGATAGGTTTGCCTATCTCGACCCAGTACTGTGTAAATCCCGCCACGCGAACAACTAGGTCGCGGTACCTGTCAGGGATTCGCTGGGCATCACGGAGCATTCGTGAATCCACGATATTGTACTGGATATGGAAGCCGCCCTTTCTCATGTAAGCTCTCGTCAGTTCCAGGAGCTTTCTCGCGCCCTCGATCCCTTGAATCGCGCTGGGATGGATCTTCAGGTTCATCTGCGAATTCTGAGAGTTCGAATGATCCCAGCAGGTGGCGGAAGTGAAGAGCGCGTACGGACCGTTCCTGTCGGTGCCCGGGTAGGCTGACATCGAACCGTCAGCGAACGTGGTGCCTGATAGCCTGCCGTCAGGGGTCGCAAGCGTGGCAGCTCCCATCGGTGCGTGAGTCGATACCGATATCTGGCATGGATAGTATGGCTTCGCATTAAGGGATTCATGGTCATAACACATTGCGCAGAACCAATTCTCCCATTCCTTCAAAATACTGTCCACGTAAGGATCGTCATTGCCATACTTGGGGGCTGTCAGGCAGAGAAAGTGAATGCGGTCGTAACGGTCAGCATTCTCTTTTTTCTCCTGGTCTGCCAGGGAGTACGAGCCCACTTCTGCAGCGGTTTTGAATCCAAAGTTCTCCTGCAGAGCCTCCTTGAATTCCTCCAGGGTAAATTCTTTGTCCTGGTAAACAAGTTTCTTCAATGATGCGAGGCTGTTGACCATGTTGATATTTCCGCAGGTCTCAACGTTATGTGTAGCATTGTACCGGTAACCCATCTCGTTTATCAGGTGTCCTTTCTCCAGGCAATCCGGTTTCAGGATCGAATTGAAAATAGCCATGTTGTTTTTTCTCCACACATCATGCTGAATATTATTGGTGAGAGAGAGTACTTCAACCGCTTTCGCGAAGTAGGTTTTAACCTGTTCGAACAGTTCATCGTAGGTTTCAAACTTCTTGTTGTGGGGAGGAAATACCTGGAGGCTGGTACGGTGGTCCAAACCGTTAAATAGTGCCAGTTCAAGTATTTTGGGTAGGGAGATAAAATGTATGCCCACGCTGGTTGGTTGTCCGGAACCGCCTGGAATCAAGTATTTTTTACCGTTGAGTTCGAGAGGCATCCAGGAGCATGGGGAGGTTTCGAGGCAGCCGCCGATCGCGAAAGCGCGGCTTTCCTCAACATTCATTCCTTCCGGACCATAATGCTTCAACAGGAATTCCATAGCTACCCTGTTGTTCATGAACGCCGGGTAGCCCGTACCGGTCTTCACACATTCGATAGCTTTCAGCATGAACCGCTCCGGCAGTTTATCATCGTATAATACCGACAATGTGGGCTGTGTGGTGACGCAGCTAATAGCGGCGTCGATTATGAGTTCCTCCAGCCGGTTTGATGCGGGTGCGCCTTCCGGGGTCAAACCGCCCAGGCTCAGGTTGTTGAAGGTATTCCCCGAGAGTACGCCGCCGACAACGCCCATGGAGGCGAAGCAGTCCAGGCAGGTGAACTTTACTCTCAGGCACTCCAGTAGTTCGAGGACTTCGGCTTCGGTTATGCGTCCGGATTCGATATCCTGTTCGAACCAGGGGTAGAGAACCTGCCCCAGACGCCCCGGAGACAATCCGGATATGGCATCTTCGTTAAGTACCGCGACATGAATGGTCCAGCATAACTGCAGCGCTTCCCGGAAAGTACGGGGCGGATGGTGGGCGATCCAGTTCAAGCACTCTTTAATATCATTGTATTCCTTTTTCTGAACAGCGTCTTCTTCCATAGCTTCCAGGCGTTCAGCTTCTTCTGCATAGTTCAAAATCCACTTCCGGATGCCTTCCAGTACATGGATTGCGGCTTCATAGTTATAAAGCCGGTTCATGCCGACCATACCATCTCCGCCAGCCCTGCCCGCAGCCTCATCCTTCTTCTTCTCCGCGATTTCGATAAGACCATCGAAACCGTGCTGAAGCAGGTAATAGTAGTTAATGACCTCGCGTCCCTGCGGTAGTGTGTAGCCGGAGTCGAACATGCAGACCATCGATTTCATGACAGCCTCTTTGATGCCGTATTCAGGAACCATCTGCTCATACTTGTGACCGAGATCATCCACTGATTTGCCGACCCACGCGCGCGCAACTTTCAATAACGCCGGCAGCTCCTCGCGGCGAATTCCGAATTTACCCGCAATAGATACCACGTTCCCGAAATTCTTCGTTACATTACCACCCCCGGAACCGAACTCTGAAACCTCGTCGGAGCTCGTGCTGCCCCTCTCCAAAGCAGCCTGGTAGAGTTCGTCCTCCTTAGCCATGTAGTACCCTTCGGATAACCAGGGCATCGGGAAGGAACCACGATAATAATTCGCTTTGCCCATGACGATAAGTTCGCCAGGGAAAATAGTGGGGGTCAGGTGCGAAAATGCGCACTTGAGAGCAAGAGCGCGGCGTACCACCGGGATCTCACTGTCAAGCCCCATGTACTTTCTCGTGTACCAATAGGGAAACTCGTTCGTGGCAGATGATAATGTTTGGTAGTATAGGTCACGCAACCTGCTGGCGCGGGGAGTCGGTTCCCGCTTGATCTCACGGTCTGTGGTCTCTTCCGGAGGAATACCTCCAGCCTGGTAATCCAGCGAAATACCGGATTCCTCCAAAACCTGGGATAACTTTTTACTCATGTTTTAACCTTTACATAAAATTCAATCTAAATATTGTGTATCGACCATAATAAATTTCTAAATTATAATATTTAAAAAACAAGTCAATTTAAAATCTAAATGTTGAGCAGTTTCGGTTCAAGTTCGATATTGTTATTCGTATTTTTTTCTATTTTTTATTTCTTCTTCAATCTTCTTCTGGTCTCTGTACTCTAACCAATTGATGCAATTGGTTTTGGGAGTATTTTACAAAAACATTCATAGTTTCTGATTTCTTTATCTGTGTTTGCTTCTTTATTTTTCATTAGTCATTAGTCACTTTTAAATAGGTAAATCGCCCATCCCAGGGTTTCCCTTCCCCACTTCAGATAAGCAGTTTTTTGTTTGCGCACCAGGTTCAGCAGCTCTTCCACATCAGGATCCTCGGGATGTTTAATTGCCCATTCCTCCGCTGAGTACCACTGTAACCCCTCGTACATATCCCAGTCATCATGGTTGCTGACGAGTGTATATGCCAGCTTCAGCCCAGACTCCTGCGCGGTCTCAACGTTCCCGATATGCGTGTTGAACATCTCCTTTTTTTCTTCGATCATCTCTAAGTATTTTTCGTTTGGTTCCTTAAGCCAGTAAGGTTCCCCGTCAACTATCCAACCTCCAGGCGCTGTCAGATTATTTAGAGCCTGCACCGTACCTCGATGACCGCCAAATATCCAGCTTGCCCCGATGCACGACACGAGATCGAAGCTTTCAGGTTTCTCGGGAGTAAAATCAGCTCCATCCATCTCCAGGAAATTCAACTTTGCGTCAGGAACCCGCACTTGTTGTCTCTGCTTTGCTGCTTTAACGAAGTAAGGTGAAAGGTCTATTCCCAAACCATCAATGTCATACTTTTCTGCAAGCCGAATCAGGAATTCACCCTTCCCTGAACCAATGTCAAGTACTTTAGCGCCGGGTTTCAATTTAAGAAGCGCGATAAGCTGCTCGAACTTCGCGCTGCTCATCGGATTAAGATAAGTGTGTTCCCGGTGTGTGATATCATAAAACTTCCATTTGTCCATTAAAAAATCTCCTTTGCCATAATCCTGCTTTTTTAATATTACAATTAACTCTTGCATATGGTCAGGGTTATATTTCCCCTCACCATATCAATGGAATTAATCGGTATTTTACTCTTTCTGTATATTCGGCATACCCTTTAAGCTCCTTTTTAAGAGTATCATCTTCTAAGGCTGTTCGAATCAACAACAGCAAACATGTGAATCCTGAAAACGGCAGCCCCCATAACGTGCCCAAAGCTATCGGAGTACCAATAGACATCATCATGTATCCGACGTATCCGGGATGCCGGATAATCCTGTAAGGTCCTTTCGTAGCAACCTCGTGGTGTCTGTCATACTGAAGCCTTACCAGGGTTGAGAAAAACCTATTGGAAACCATCGACCAGGTGAACAATATGGAACCTGAAAAAACAAATACTAATCCTATTATATTAATAATGATATTCACACTTCCAGTCCAGCCGAATCTATAATCCAGGCCTGAAAATAGATATAAAAGGAGCGTGGGGATAACGTTAACTGCATTCAGTATCTTATCCCATTTTTTTGCATCCTTTTTTAACCTTCCGCGCTCTTCAATTACCTCACGTGGCAGCATAAAAAAGTTGATAATTAGTATGACGATCCCCAACAACATGAACATCCATGCCCATATCCAATGAAGAGTTCCAGCGGCTGCAAAAAGTATCACACCCTGTACTATCATGGTAACCAGCACCTGCAGCAACCTGCGTGCTATATTTTTGTTAATTGTATTCTCCATCATGTTATCCGTTTTTATTAAGTGTTACTTTTTTTCGATCAAATCCCAAACTTTATCCATGAATACATCTCTTCGAGTAAGGATATCTTTGTAAGATTTTGCAATGGAATAATCCGGCATAATAGGCTTGATCTTGTCCATACCCTTTACTGCTGCCGCAAAAGTACTGCGCCCGAAATAAACCATCATCCTCGTATTCCTGAGATGAGCGTCCATATCCTTGCCGGCATTGCACTTGTACGTTCCGCCACTTGGAGTGCCAACGAATTTTCCTATCTTGTGATATTTCAGCAGCGCGCAAAAATGTCCGTTTGTCGAGAAACACCTGCTGTCCATCAATGTGTATAGATTCCCTGTAAAGCGGTTCTCCGCAAGTGGAATGGGAGCCGCCAGATCTGCATACTTTTCATAAGCCTCCGCATAATAAGGCAGTGGCTCCGGTTCAAGGTAAGAGAATAAGTGTGCAGCGCAGAATGGGTCTCCGCCATCATTTCCACGAAGGTCGAGTATTAAATTTTCTATACCCCTTTCACGTATAATGTCGAAACAACTATCAATAAGACCAGTAAAATAATCCACACGGTCATAATAGATAAATGTTTTTATAGTGAGAATAGCTGCATTTTTGTCTTCGATCAGTTCCATCGTAATATCAGGGTGATTGAAATTTTCAAAAACCGCTCTCCTGACATATTCGATGTGCGTGGGCTTAAGGATTGCATCATCCTCTGTTTTCAGGTCTGGCCACACATATTCTACTTCAAATGAATCGGGAAATCCGAATCTCCTTGCATACAGCATCGGGAAACGCCGCTCTACCTGAGAGATTATGAAACCCCGGTTAAAAGCGTCCGCGGAATAGTTTGCCGCTATCTCTTCGACAATGTCTTTAACAGGCTTTCCATTGATACTCAATAGGATACTGCCAAAGGGCAAATGTTCCGAGAAATCATAACTTCCAATCACAACAGCATTCCCTTCAATTATTCTTATTCGAATGGGAAACAGGTTTTCGGCTCCCATATCCCAATAATATGAAGGCATCCAGACAGCGGTATGACCACACCCAACCTTTGCTGTTAAAGGTGTCAGTATCCTAAAGAACTCCGTCAAACCCATCGGTCTGTCAATAAGCGAATACTGGTGGAAAAACAGGCTGTCGAAAAAATCTTTGTTTGTATATTCGTAAAGACAACAGTGCTCCGTTTCGAGTATTCGCCTGAATTCGCGGAAGTCAGCCTGCAAATCCTCTATGGAGAAAACACTTGGTCTGGGTTCATTCGAGACCAGCCTGGCTGTATCCTCCCAATCTTCACCTGCTAATTTAAACATGGTCACCTTACCTGCATCATTTCTATAGAAAGTTGTCCTGAAATATTCAGTTCCATTATATGCGCTGAACAAGAGATTTCCGGTATCAATTGGAGTTATAGTAACCGGCTCGCGCCCCTCCTGGTGACCCATAAGCGCACCATCCTGAACATAGACCCGAAATGGATAGAATTTTTGATGTGTATATAATTCGTAGTACCCGCATAATTCATCTAGGGTTTGCATCTCGCTTTGCTGACTGCTTTTATTACCCTGAATTGGAGTGATGAATCCACATAGAATTGTAGTGAAAAGTAAGATGGAAGCCTTATTAAACATTTAGGATTATTAGTAAATTGGATTTAATAGATTTCATGATATTCTGAGTTTATTTGTAATTTCAAAAATAAGAATTCAAGCCTGTTTGTCAACTGGAAATGGAGAGATTTGGGTGTGTGAATTAAAGTATTGACAATTAGCACGGAATTTTTAATTTGGTTTTGTTGGTCAAATTTAGTTTGCTAATCATCAAGGCATTCTATCAAGAGGAAATCATTAATCTTTACAAAAGGAGAAAATTATGTCAAAGAAAACGTGGTTTGCAGTGGGTTTATTATTGCTGTCAGTTGGGCTTTGCTTCGCCCAGATCCCGCGAATCATCAGCTACCAGGGTTATCTTACCAATACCGATGAAGAACCTGTTTCAGATGGGACTTATTCTATCACATTCAGGTTATTCAATTCTGAAACCGGTGGGTACACACTCTGGAATGAAACCCAGGATGTCGAAGTTGCAAACGGGCTTTATAGTGTTTATCTCGGAAGCATTTCTGGTTTTAGCTTGGATTTTGATCAGTCTTACTGGTTGGAGGTTGAATTCGATGGTACTACTTTATCTCCGAGATACAAGCTTGCTGCCGCGCCTTATGCCTTAAACGCGGTAAATGCAGGAACTGCCATCACGGCTGCTGAAGTTGCCTGGTCTGACATTACAGGAATGCCGGCGGCTATCGCGGATGGTGATGATTATATGTATGGTGAGACCGCGACCGGTGATCTGGCTGGCACTTACCCGAATCCTTCGGTATCGGCGTTACAGGGCGTTGATATCTCATCTTCAAGTCCCACTTCCGGGCAAGTGCTGAAGTTTGACGGTTCCGCATGGTCCCCCGGTACCGATCTTACTGGCGGCGCGAGCGGCACTCTCAACGACCTCACCGATGTCTCTGCTCCCTCTCCCTCTGTCGGTGAAGTGATTAAATGGAACGGTTCAGTTTGGGCTAATGCCCCTGATGACGCGGGTGGCGGGTCGGTCGGCTCTCTCTCCGAAGTCCTCGCAGTTGGCAACTCCGCTGGTATCAATGATATCAATATGAACAGCAATGCTCTCCTGAATATCGATTGGGCTAGCTCGGACGATGGCTCAAGTTCGCTTTTGGATGCTGATTTCCTGGATGGAATGGATGGCTCATATTACCTCGACTGGGATAACTTCACCGATGTACCCGTTGATCTCGTCGATGGTGACGACTACATGGATGGAGAAGCTGCGGGTGGCGACCTTGCAGGAACTTACCCTGACCCGATAGTGGATGCTTTACAGGGTGTAGTCGTATCGTCAACATCCCCAACTACTGGTCAAGTTCTTAAGTTCGATGGTTCCGAATGGACACCTGGACCCGATGAAACCGGGGGTGCCGGTGCCGGTCTCTGGACTGATAACACCAATTACATTAGCCCCAATGATAATGAAAAGGTCTGGGTGTACGACTTGAACCAACAATACGGCATCTATGTGGATGTCGACGATACTGACGAACCCAATATCAGGCATGGAATCTATGTATTCAGAGATGATGACGGCTTCCCCTATCGCCCGGGAACCGGGTTCCGAAATAATGAAGCGCTCGCAAATATTGCAGCTTATGATCTGGATGCTGGAGAATATAACTTTGCTATAGGCGGGTGGTCATACCTGGATTCCAGCAATACAGCGGGAGTCTTTGGAGGTAACTATAACGGTACTACTTTCGGCGCTCTTGCGTCACGTATGAATGGGCATATATACGCAGGATATTTCCAGGGTAATGTCCATGTTGATGGGATAACTTCAATTGGAAACGTCACGGATGAGCGTGTCAATTTGGAGGTGAATGGAACCCAGCATATCTTTTTCGATAACGATGGTATTGTAAACATTGGCAATACTGATGAATGGCATTTGTCCCTTGATAATAATGAAGTCCATGCAAGGTTTGGTACTGAACCAAGCGAACTGTTTTTAAATGATTTCGGTGGATATGTACGTATTGCCAGTACAGCTACCTTTTATTATGATAGCATTGCACTGTTCAATAATAATGTAGGCATTGGAGCTGTTGATCCATTTGCATTCCTCGAGATCGAAGGCAACAGTTATACCAATTATCCCCATATCAAGCTTGAAGAAACTGATCCTACTGACTATGCGAGGTTAAACTTTGCGAACGACGCGGAACCGGGTCGCTTTTTCAGTATCGCTGGAATTACTGCTTCCGATTCAGACTTCTCTGAATTGAATTTCTATTATCAGCATAGCCCAACAACCTTCGGTAATATTATGCAGATCACCGGTGACGGAAAGGTTGGGATTGGAACTGTTCGCGCTCCTGCAGTGTTCGCGGTTAATTACGCCGGCGGCGGCGGTGATCCGGGAATACTCCTGACCAGCCCGGGCTTGACCTGCATGGATTGGCAAAGCACCGCAGCATCAGGAGAAACCTGGAGATGGGAATCCTCGATAGATGGCGCTTTCAAACTATGGAAAGTGGAAGCGGAATTCGCGCTCGAAGTCACTCCCGGTCTCGATATGGGTATCGGAACCGGAACTCCAGCCGGAAAGCTGCACGTTCATAAAGACGGCACCTGGCCTGATCTCCTTATAGTTAGTGGGTATGATGTCACAAATGCATTAAGGTTAGGTTCAGGAGTAACATGGGCGTCAATTGGATGTAAAACCGATACGAATGCAATTGTAATCAAACACTCAGATGGTCGTGTAGGTATTAAGAGAACTACACCAAGCTATGATCTGCACCTCCAGAACGACTCCGCCGCAAAACCCAGCACGAACACATGGACAGTAGCTTCGGACAGAAGACTCAAAACCGATATCGAACCATTCACCGATGGTCTCGACAAACTGCTGGCTATTGAACCCGTTTGGTACAACTACAACGGAATCGCGAATATGCCAACTGACACACGAAACATTGGCGTTATTGCGCAGGATATTCAGAAAGTATGCCCGTACACCGTGGGAAGCTTTGAAGCTATATTGAATCCGGACAATACCGGTCAGACTGTTCCCCAGATTGAAGAATACCTGGATTTCAACTCGCACGCGCTCACCTTCGTGGCAATCAACGCGATAAAGGAACTCAACCAGAAGATCGAGGAACTCGAGGCTGAAATAGAATCGCTTAAAGCGCAGGTAGAGAAATAAATCTTAATTGATATAGAGTGGAGCTTATTCAAGCAGGTGTAATTTGGTTGAAACCATTTATCAGTGAATCTATACTTATTAAGAATAACTGATGGTTTTCTATGATAGATATGCTGTAAATAGCTTATAGTATGCTCTTTTCCTGTTGCGCTTGCAAGAAACGTATGGATTCATTGAACACAGATTTATAGCGTTTGTAATCTTCTGAGTTCGTTAGATTGATTTGTATCCATTCACGCATTTTGGGTTTCCCAAGAGGTTGGAACGGAACAACATTCCGATCAGTTTCCAGCAGCTTATCAGCTGATTGCTCTGGAATCTTAACTCCAACACCCTCTTCGTAAAGACAGATGCAGAGTTTCTTCCCAACAAAATAAGCGGGAAAACCGAACATCTTTCCAGGTCTCACTAACGGATTATCCAGGAGCATATCATCGAGAACAGCCTTATGGTCAGGATTGAATTTAGCCACTATTTACTCCTCAAATTTAAATGGTCATTATTCTTAGCAATTAACTTAGAACATGAACCTGATTGAAGTTTGTTTTAATGTTTTTATGAAAATGCATTTTAACATTCGAAGAATCCCGGAGCATGAATTCTATAACCCTTCACAATTGGAATCCATCAGAATGAAATGCGACACACTCCCATCGATAGACAGGGCAGTCGATTTGGTGCCCCCAACTAGAAACCCGGTAGTTCTTTCATAATACCATTCACCGCGTATTGCTCCTCCCATTCCAAAACTCGCTTTCACTACGCCGATTTCCCACCTCTCCCAATGCTTGACTTCACTGACCCGGCTTCCATAGGCATTGCCGCCGACCTTGACAGAACTTGGAGAGATCCAGATTGGTCCGATTGTTCCCAGCTCAAAAATCGCGCCGTTCGGCTTTTTCATTCTTGTATTTACCACCTCCTGAAAGTCTCCCGGTGATATAGTTGCCTGGAACCGGTCTCCATCAAGCTTTTTAAAACTCACACTGATCGGCGAACCATCAAAATCATACCTCAAGTACAATCCATCCTCAAGTGGAGCTGGTGTTTCTAATACTGAGCAGCCTGTTGATATAAAAAAAATCGCAAAAATTACCGTAAGTAAGCTTTTTGTTTTCATATCCATCTTTATTGTATAATGGTCCTGGTTTTTAGTTTTTATTAATTATTTCTTTCTCGCGACAACTGCAAATTCCAAACTCTCGGGATAATATTGTGAACCAGCGACATCTGCATAGATATCCTTAATAACAAATCCACAATCCGTAAATTCGCGTTCAATAGTTTCCGGATTGAAATACTGCAGCCAGTTATAGAATGTCCGAGTGCGGTCTGCTTCAATAATCGTGTATTTATCCAGCACCACCTTTTCCATTTCAAATTTAAATGTATTTTGGAATCCATAGTAGTCGTTAAGCGACCAGAATCCGTTATTAAGATTAGCTTCGCACAGCGCTGTCTTCTCCCGCTTTTCAAAGGCTGCTAATGAATACACATCGAGAAGCACAGCACCGCCTGGATGAAGATTGTTATGGAATTTCCTCAGCATGATCTTTCTCTGCGAAGGACTCAGGACGCAGAAGTCACACATGACCATAAGAACAAGATTATAACGTTCATTGGTTTTAAACTCCAGGTAATTCTGCCAAATATAAGAGACGGAAAGGTTTTCTTTACGCGCTGCTTCCTGCGCATATCGTATCGATCTTCGAGAAAAGTCGATTCCGGTTACTGCCGCCTCATGCCGTGCCAACCTAATTGTGTAAAGTCCAGGTCCGCAACCGAAATCAATTATTCTCGTTCCCACTCCAATATTAAAATGCCTAATCATCCAGTCAACCGATCTATCGATAAAAGATACTTTGCGTGAAGCAACATCTATGTGTTCATTCAGGTGGAACGACAGCATTTGCTTTGATATATGTTCATCCGTCCATAGTTCACTTGCGGTATAGAACTCAAATAGCTTCGGACAGGAGTTAATTTGATTTAGTTCTTCGAACATGCTTATCCAGCCTATTTTTTGTTCTTACTGTTCGATTGTCAATTTTTCTTTCTTAGTGTAATTTTCAGGAACAGTATAGGTGCCATCGGGCGCTGGCTTCTTCGAAATCTCCTGGACGTTAGTAGTGGTATTTACATCCTGACCCATAATACTCATCGTCATCTCAGAGGCAACCTGGATTCCCTCGATTTTTTTAAGTTCATTGAAGGCATCTTCTTCAAAAAACATCTGCCCTGAGGTCTGCATCATGCCAGGTAGAAATTCACTTGCATACCGCTGCCAGTCAAATGGTACATCGGTTGTTGCCCAGGATGTCATCTTCATTTCCATCATCATCCCACTAATTTCGATATCATACCCGGTGCATGCCCATTCGCCAATCTGTTTGCTTTCACCATTAGGGGTAACCTTTGCAGTCATCTTCATCATATTCATCATCTGCGCAACCTGTTCCGGAAGAAGTTTTGCCATATCCAACGGCAGTTCAGCCTCCACATAGGACTCGGTTTCAGGATAGATGATATACATCTTTTGCTTTTCCAGATCGATGATGGTTTTCTGGTTTGCGTGGATCGAAGCGAATTTGTTCTCACCGATCCATTGCTCATTAACGTTATCTTTTGCCGGCTGCTCCGTTCCCGCGATTTCAAATGCGTCGGTGTGAGTAGTTGTCTTGATATACACATCGGCACGAAGGAAAGTTGCAGATAAGATGATCATTACTAAAATCAGGGTTAGCTTTTTCATTAATCCTCCTTTATAAATACATGCATGTGATTTAATTTAATTTGAAAAATTACTGAATCCGGATGCTTGCATGTGTTAGAGAGTTTACTATCGGTTTAAATTATTCTTCATTTTCCAATGTTTCTTTTAGTTCCTCCACATGGGGTCTCACTAATTCGATATCCGCCGGATGAATATTTTGTCTGAAAGCGCTTTGCTGCTCGGATAGAACACCCTGGGCAGTTTTTAATTGCTCTTTTAACTGCTCCTTCATTTCATCGGAAAGATTAGGATTTGATTCGATCTCTTTCAACGATGCATCAAAAGAGCTATCCGCTTTTACAATCTCTTCGTCATACACTATCATACTATAACCTAATAATATTACTCCGGCTTTCTGAAAGAAAGTTTCATCCCAGCCATGCTTTTGTAATATCCCGAGGAAGTCATTTTGCGCTTCGATAGCTTCAGGCATGGTCATTTCTCCATTCCTGGAGTCAACCTCGACCCCAAAACTCTCCAGGTCCGCTTCCAATTTAGGGTATGTTTCAATAAAATGTTCAACATCACCCGGCTTCAAGACCTGTACTAAAGAATCCTGCGCATTAGCAATAGAGAATAACATGAATAACGCTAATAATGTGATTGAATATACTCTCATCTTGTTTTCCTCCTTTTTTCAATTTCTCTTATAAGAATTTCTTATCGAATATAGAGTTAAAGACACTACTTGTCAATTACAAAACTTCAAGAAAGTAATGTTCATTCCTTTTTTTTTGTTGCTATAATTGCTCATGTGGGTAAAATTGTAATATATAAACACTCACTGGTTAAGATTGGCGTAAAACCTTGACAAAATGTAGTAATTATGATAATACTTGTATGTAAAACTGTTATACATGATTGTGCTGGATCATGAAATTAGAAATATCACAATAATGGGTAACTGAGAAATGAAAAAATAGTATATACTTTAGCTCTGTAGAAATTCTGGTGGATGGCTGGATGGTTTGATACCATTCAAAGTGTCGTGAGTAATGAAAAACAAAAGCAGCCATCCATTCATCCAACCAACCCCAAAACACACTGAACTCGAAAAAAGTGGGATTGTGAATAGGTAATCTGAAAAAGTAATAGGTTCCAAAATAGTATTATTCAATTTAGATAGTTAAACCAAGGAGTGAAAATGTTTAGAAAAACCAATCCCGTACAGGTTTTCATCAGGAATGTGGTACGCCTGGTTATTGGGATTCCACTATGGCTGCTTCTGGCTTTTCCGTTCCTGCGAAGCGCTTTTATGATCGGAGCGCCCCAGGTCAGCGGCGGCAAGATTTTTTTCGGGGTCGTAATGACCTTATTTGTGCTCTGGATTGTCAATACCATTGCAAAAATATTTCACATTCTACCTGAATGGGAGAGAATGGTGCTGCTACGATTAGGGAAATTTGCAGGAGTTAAAGGTCCCGGTTTGTTCCTTATACCGCCATTCATCTATTCAGTAGCTCGTATCATCGATATCCGTATCATGACATACGAGGTGAAAGCTACCAAGACACTGACCCGCGATAATGTCCCGGTGGATGTTACTGCAGCGATAGAACTTGAGGTCGAGGATCCTGAAAAGGCAGCAATAAGGGTCATGGATTACTGGAAAACCACCGAGTGGGCATCTATGGAAGCGCTTAAAAGCACGATTGGCGCAAACGATCTTCGACCGCTCCTCAGTGAAACCGATATGATAGCCACAGGTCTGAAAAAGGAGATAGATACCGCGGCTATGGATTTCGGAATCAATGTGAGAGCGGTTCGAATAACTGATGTCAACGCGCCACCGGCTTTGGTCGAGGAATTAGCTGTCATCGCCCGGGCGGAGCGCAGCGCAAAGGCAAAGGAAATAGAAGCGGAAGCTGAGAAAGTTGTGGCTACTGCTCTCGCGGAAGCCAGTCGAACACTCGCAACCCAGGATGGGGCGATGGAACTAAGGCAGATTTCGGCATTACTCGAAATCTCAAAGGAAGAAAGCTCCACCATCATTATCTATCCCTCGGATAGTTTTGCAGGGAAAATGACTGCTTCGGCTACTGCAGGAAGCCAATCCAGTATTCAAACCAAGATGCAGACCCAGTTAGTCGAAGGAGAAGAGACCTAAATAGTTACAGATGATTTCAGAATGCAGATGTTTTCGAAGAAAACTCTGAAAATCAAAACTTCGTTTTGATTACAGATCAACGATCTCCTTCACAAAGGTTATGGAGATTAAAATTAAAGATTTAAGAAGAAAACAAAGATAAAAAGAAGAAAGAAATGGCATTCAGAAACATCGGAGATGTTCAATAATTGTAGCACCTATAACACCAGCACCCAGCATCCTTGTAGAGGATGAATAAAACGAAAATCAAAACTGATAAAGGTATCTACATCCTATCAATAACTCTCCATTTATCTGATTTAATGATGTCTTCCACAATTGTTTTTGCTATATCCAAATCAATTGGGTTTTCAACTTTGGAGGTTATCACAACAGAGAATTCCATTAAATTTTGAAGGCATACTATACCCCCTCCTTTTCCCCATATTTGCTTAAGGAGGTTCTTAGAAATAACATGTTTATTACCTTCAGAACTATCGTAAGCATATAAAATAATATTGGTATCTATGAGATTATCTGGCATGTAATTCATCCCGATCTTTGAACAGCTTTCTTCCAAGATAAAAGCCATTTTCGAGAAGTTTTAGTTGCCTATCTTTAATATCCCTCTGCTTATCACTGTAAATCGTTTTGATAATAGCCAGTATGTGTGTACCTGAAGGTAAACCGATTTCCTTTTCAAATCGTACTAAATCCCCTTCCACTGTACCTTTAAAAATCTTTTTCAATGTGTTTTCCTCCTTGAGTATTTAAAGAAAAAATCTTAATATTATCCTTATAATTTAAAATAATAAATATTTCGATTTTTGCAAGAGAAAACCCTATATTTAAAAAATAATCTAAGATGCGTTTTTAGTTTGAACGCTCTGCAAATCATCGGAAAGCTGAACCGCAAACTGACACTCATCATCACCATTCAGGAGCGACTTCACGATCTCCACCGTAACCGGTTTCCCGGTCTTGATTTAAGCAGATCGAGAGCATTTTGGTCCGCTAACTCAATAATTTCTTTTAAATATTCCCTTACAACTTCTGAAATACCAGGTTCCCAGGTGTTCAATTTTTTATCAAGGTTTTTTACTAAAGTGTCCATTTTTTCTCACCATTTTGTTCAATTCTTATATTTTGATGTACTATTAACATTTAATTTAATAAGTGAATAGGCAAATGGCAAGTATTATTAAAAGATATACGGGGTTTTCGTGGTATATTCCTTATTAACAGTCGATATTATAAATCACCGGGAAGTTTTATAGCAAACTCGCAGATTTCGTCACCTTTCAGGATAGACTTCACTATCTCGACTCTAACAGGCTTCCCAATCGCGCCCTCCCACTGCTGGCGATACCAGCCAGCGCCACAGTAGCAGAAAGCGACCGGCATTCCTTCCTCCAGGTGCTCGCGGATAAGGGGACAGAAACAATACGCTTTACATCTTTCTGTGCGGTTTTTCGCATTCTTAAATCCCTCAGGATCACGAGGTTTCTTGTATGAATAAACCACCATGCCTTCACGACGAGGGTACTGACCCCAACCGGGATCCTCCTTCATATACTTAATAACCGCATCAACAGCCTGCAGCCCATCGTTAGTTTCGGCTTTGGCTTTTTCATATACCACTCTAAGCTTTTCGATCTGAGTTTTGGGGAAGACATGAGAGCACTTAGATAGGATTTCATACTTGTCATCCTCGGTGCCTGAATTCTCAAGTTTCACCATAGCCCCTTTCAGCCAATTGAAACGATACGCAACCAACGAGTCAATAGTCAGTGCGTCGATACCTTCCATTACCTGCCGTTTTTTATCATCACCGAGGACTCTCTCCAGGTTTTCCGCAAACAGCCTCTCCCACTCGTGAATAACGAATTGTATTTCGATTTCAGCGTCGCCTTCTGAATTTAACTCGAGATAAACTTCCCTGCAGAATTCATCAGAGATCAAGCCATGTTCGTAGGCAGTCTTATACAGCATTCCATAACTGCCACCCAGCTCATTTAGCGGTCCCTTATAGACGAGAGATAATACTCCCATCCGGGGAAGCATCTTTGTGTTTAGGCTGGCTGTTTCAACTTTTCGAGTAACAGGAAATCCCACTTCAGCATCGTAACCTTCAGCAACGCTGGTCACAAACTGAATGATACAGAACGGAGGACCAGCGATGTACTCATCCGGAATGTCTTTTTTTAAATCTTGCAGTTTGGCGATAATTTCCTGGCGACTCTTCGGATTGAAGCGAGTTGTAGCGACCAGGGTTTCTTCGATTTTTTTATATTGGATTTCCGGTTTATCTTTCATTGCTCATCCATCATTACAATATTGTTTTTATTTAAGATAAATGACCTTTTTCAACCCACAATATTCATTTTCAAGCGTTGCTCTTACAAAATAAACGCCGGTTCCGGCTGAAATGGAAGGTTCCCAGGTCTGGTCTCCGCCAGCAATGTTGGAGACTCGCTTTCCGTTTATATCAAGGATTTCAACTTTTGCGTTTAAGGGCGTGGAGATCCGGCAGGATGCATTGAATGGATTCGGATAAACGGTTATAGAAATATTTGCGGGTTTTATTGGGGCATTCTCTTTGATACCTGACTCCGCTGCCGTTTTAAATACTTGCCAGCTTCCATGCTCGTCACTTCTCATATACAATACCCAATAACCATCGGGTGACCATTGGGGATACGTACAATCATATCCACTGAAAGTAACCTGGATTTCATCAGGCTCTGTTTCATCCGGGGAAACTTTGTAGATTTGATTTGATTCTCCCGGGCCATGTCTCATATATGCTATCCACTCACCATCCGGCGACCACTGTGGATAGTAATGATCAACATGTTCGAATGTAAGAGCGATTTCTTCACCTCCTTCAGCAGACACCTTATAGATCTGAAGATAAGAAGTAGTATCTCTTTTTTGATATGTAACCCAGTTTCCGCAGGGTGACCATTCGGGTAAGTCACTCGAATTTTCAGATGGTGTAAGGTTCATTTCATCCCCTGCGTCATATCTTATCTTCCAGATGTTGTAACTTCTTTGATACACGAGCCATTCTCCGTCGGGAGACCATTGCCCGGAGAAAGACCCGTAAGGGAAACAAGGAGTTGTGATTTCAGAAATATCCCCGCCAGCGGAGGGTACTTTAAATAGCCTCCAATAACCACCACTATAAGTTTCGTAAGATATCCAGTTGCCATCAGGTGACCATTGGACCTTCTCATGCGTGTAATCATAGGAAGCAGTAAGGGCTACTTGATCCCCACCATCCGCGGGGACTTTATAAACCTGGGTGCATATATCATTCATACCTTCCTCCCCCTCATACGCAATCCAACTGCCATCTGGTGACCATTGGGGTTGCCTGTTCCCAGCCATATATTCATACCTCTCGAACCTGTCAAAAGTCAGAGCGATCTCGTCACCACCTCCCGCTGAAACCTTGTAGATATTAAATGCTTCCGCTGTATCCACCATGGCATAAACTATCCAGTTCCCGTCTGGTGACCACTGCGGATATTCATGGTTAGAAGCATAATCGGTTAATTGAATTTCTTCTCCCCACAGCGAATAAGCCAGAAACAACAGAAACAAAACAACCATTACTTTTCTCATTTATCACCTCTTTTAAATAGTGTATAGCTTGTGTATATCTCATTACTTTTACCAAAATTGTAATGAGAAAAATATATTAAATCTTAATTTGACGTCAAGCCGTATTTTTGCAAAATCATGCTTTTCTAAAATTACTACCTGAGTATTGTTTAAATAATTTATAATGCTCGTTTTATCCTTTGTTTATTTCAAATGATATCTAAATTCTTACCTTTTTAATAGAATATCCCATATAATTTATAAATTGCCGCCTGCCTGGTCTAAATATCATACCTTCTGCTAAACGTGAATACCGTATTCTCCCCCTTTTTACTTTTCTTAGCATGAACAATCTCTTTATATTTGCTACCGGATCCATCTTTGGGTGTAATCCAATCCGATCACGTGGTTCAAGGTTATTGCGAATCATAATTTCATCCAGTTCTTGGGCTTTAATGAACTTATTCCAGTCGTGAACACCACGGGGCATTACCCGCGCAAATTCCCATTCCTGAATTAGATTAATCACGGTGAATTTACTGAACCAGGTGCGGTTGATGGTATCGTAGAAGTAAACTCCGCCCGGTTTCAGGACACGAGCGCTCTCCTTGATGACCAGGTTCAGGTCATTGACATGCTCAAGTACATCACAGCAGCATACTATATCAAAAGCGCTGGTTTTAAATGGAAGTTGCTCTCCATGAGCAGCATAATAATCGATGGCGAGTTCGGACTGCCTGGCATGTTGATCAGCAACCTTAATGGAGAGGATGGATGGATCGATTCCCGTGACGGGGACACCTAACTTAGCAAGCTCTTCAGCAAATAATACACCACCACAACCCACATCAAGAACTCTTGTACCGCTTAATATTCTTCTTGGTTTTTCGGAGTAGATTTTGCGAAGGTAGTCGAGTCGCGCCGGGTTAAGGCACCGTAGTAATACCAGATGGGAATTACCAGACCACCAATATTCGGCGTTTTTATCGAAGTAATTTAACACTTTACTCACATTTTTTTTCTTTAGCTTATTGAATATTTCTTATCAGAGTTTGGTTTTTTTTCTAAAATTGATCATCATTTCCAAACTTTGGTTTTTGTCTGATAATTCAAACACTATTTTTCTAAAATCTTATCAAGAAGCGCGAAAAACATTCTCCCGAACACCCCAAATTTTCTCGGGAAGTTTTTGTACTCGCTTTCGCCCGTAAAGACTTTATAGAAGAATTTCCAGAAGTAACTATCGGATTTCATATAGCGTGGGATCCAGAAGCGGGGAGATAGATTCTGCATGAATAAAAGCGATTTCGCTATCTGCAGATCAGGTTGTATCTCGGAATCTACTTTCTTCTCATATTCCGTCACGGATATATTACTGTTTTTTAGGCAGTTTATTATGGATTCCGCCGCGAGTTGTCCGCTTCGCATTGCATAATATATGCCTTCACCCGCCATCGGGTCTATTAAACCTGCGGCATCTCCAACGAACAAAACGTTTCCATGCACAATTCTTTCGCCCTTCGTCCTTATCGGCAGGAAGTGACAGGTTGTTCGAAAGGGTGTACCATCGCCTATTTCATTCATGTAGCAGTCTATGAATTTATCACAATAGGGTTTTAATTCTTTTGCAAGAGACCTGGGACCTCCCGCGCCTATCGAAAAAATTTCCGCTTTCGGGAACACCCAGGCATAACCGCTGGAAAGGTGGCCGTAATCCATGGCTATCGTATTCTCCCATCCCTTCAGCTTTGGGTTATCACCATGTATCTCCCTTTCGAATGCCACCGATAGCCTTTTGAAGGGGTTTAGGTTCAGGAGTTTTCTAGTCGGACCGTTAGCGCCGTCAGCAGCGACTATATACTTCGTCTCGAATTTTTGACCTGGCGTAATAAGGGTATATCTCTCATCTGACTTTTCTAATCTCTGCAGCGGTTCGTTCGTGAAGAGTTCCACGCCGGCTTCACAGGCTTTATTTACTAAAAAAGCATCGAATTTGTCTCTCATTACCAGGTAAACGAACGGGTAAAGAGACTGGGTTAAGAACTGGTCTTTCAGGTTTACGGTAATTTTAGCTTTGGTGATTTTTCGTTCGATCACCGGTTCAATACTGAAATCCAGGATCTTTTCTACGCGTGTACCTACGACTCCTCCGCATGGTTTATACCGGGGAATGTCTTCTTTCTCTATCAAGGCTGCATGCAACCCGCTTTTTGCGAGGTAGTAAGATGCTATTGCGCCTGCAGGTCCTGCACCGATTACTACTGTATCGTATGAAAACCTGTTCATGATTTAAAACCAGAAAATGTATTTGCGTTTTTTAAACTTACAATAAGAGCAATGAGACCATAGATCCCTGCAAAAAATAATCCAAGGTCCTCATAAACACCATAGACGCGAATGGGAGGTCCCATTACTGAGAATAAACTCCAGAATAACAAAGGTATCATCACCTTTTTATCACCTTGAGGCAATGCCATTGAAAGCAAAGCAAGGCTGAATATCGTTGTAGGGCAGGGATATACACCAAGGATCGGGACCCAGGTTGCGATATTACCGGAAATATTCACGGAATAAGGGTGCCCTAATAGCCAGCCGACTAAAGGATACCCGATTACGCTGTACGCTATGAAAACTAAAGATATCCAGTTGCGGAAAGGTTTATTTGAAAATTTGAAATCGCTCTTCTTAAGAAAAATGTCTAAAGCAAAGAAAAACGCGATTATGAACATAAGTATCGGCTGGAAGTAATGCATTCTCGCCGATAATTCCCTGTTTTGGATAAGAAAAAAGACAATTCCTATCCAGAGATAACATACGGTAAGAAACAAGTTTATTAACCTGTTTAGCTTGGAACCTGGCTTTTTTGCCATAAGTATTAACAGAATTATCGCAATAATTGAGAATAAGAACTGCACCGGGAAAACTGCTGAATCATACAAATGAATTAACTCCCAAAATCTCTCAAAAGTCATCATTTCCATTTTTCCCTCCTTTAATTGTCAATAAAAATAATCCGATAGTATTAAACGGTCAACCATTATTTAAAGAAACAAATGCAAGGAAATAGAATGCATATTATTAACAATAAAATTAAGTGAAATCTGTCTTTTTTATTGCTCTCATTATTATTCACAATTATATTTGCATACTATAGGAATAAGATACAATTCCAGTGTGTTGGTGAATTAAAAATATATTTATTTAAAGCATTTTAAAAGCTTTACGAAAGGATAAAACCATGTCAAACAAAATGTGGTTTGTACTATGTCTGTTACTGCTTTCTGTTACACTTTGCTTTGCTCAAATCCCGCGGATAATCAGCTACCAGGGTTACTTAACAAATACCGAGGACGACCCTGTTCCTGATGGGACTTATTCACTCATATTTAGATTATACAATTCTGAGACCGGTGGGTACACACTCTGGAATGAAACCCAGGATGTCGAAGTTACAAAAGGGCTTTACAGTGTTTATTTAGGTTCCGTTACTACCCTTAGCATAGAATTCAATCAACCTTACTGGCTAGAAATAGAATTTGATGGTACTACTTTGACACCGAGGTATCAGCTAGGCTCTTCACCATACGCATTGAACGCCACAAATGCTTCAACTGCAGGTACAGCGGAAGAAGTTGCCTGGTCTGACATCACCGGTACACCTTCCGATATCTCGGATGGAGATGATTACATGTACGGTGAGACAGCTAGCGGCGACCTAAGCGGCACTTACCCGAATCCGGGTGTAGCAAAGCTGCAGGGTGTGGATCTATCTTCGACCGCGCCCACTCCGGGGCAGGTGCTGAAGTATGATGGCTCGAATTGGAGTCCCGGAACCGACCTCACGGGTGGCGCCAGCGGCACTCTCAACGACCTTACGGATGTCTCCGCAGCATCACCCGCAGTAGGTGAGGTGGTAAAGTGGAACGGTTCAGTGTGGGCAAACGCGCCGGACGATGCCGGCGGCGGTTCGGTCGGTTCCCTCTCAGAAGTCCTCGCGGTGGGGAACTCCGCGGGAATCAATGATATCAACATGAACAATAATGCCTTACTTAATATTGATTGGGCAAGCTCGGACGATGGCGCTGGTTCGAACTTGGACGCTGATCTCCTTGATGCGCAGGATGGTTCATATTATCTGAACTGGCATAATTTCACTGGTATTCCGGTGGATATTTTCGATGGTGACGATTACATGAATGGCGAATCTGCGGGTGGCGACCTGGATGGCGCCTACCCCGATCCAACTGTCGGGGCTTTGCAGGGCGTTCCGGTTTCCTCGACTGTTCCCGGGAGTGGACAAGTCTTGAAATATGATGGCGCGAATTGGGCGCCTGCAGCAGACGAAACAGGCGGCAGCAGCGGTATAGGCGGAGGCGGAAACCAGAATTATGTCGCAAAGTTCACAAATGCCGCCGGCGACCAGATAGGCGATTCCCACATACTCGACGATGATTATGTAACTGTGTCCACGGATATAAGAATAGAGCATGATGGGCAGGTAGGCTTGTATTATGATGGCAGCGCTGGTTACTGGTCAAGTATCTACGTTAATGCTGTGAATTCTACAGCAAAACCCGGTTATGGGTACCTGAGAGAAGGAGCTTTGTACGGGCATACGTTTCTCGATGTGGACAATACCTGGATAGTGAAAACTGCTAATGGAAGTGGTCTCTTCGAACGCTTCGCCGTGGATTCAGGCGGTAACGTAGGGATAGGTACTATGAATCCATCATACAAGCTGCAGGTTGAAGGGACTGTAAGCACCCATGGATTATACATGTCGGATGGCGCATCCGCTGGCTATGTATTGACCTCGGACGGTAGCGGGAACGGAACCTGGCAGCCTGGCGGTGGAGGCGGTACAGTGAGTACAACGGTTCGGCTTACCGGCGATGGCTCCGTCGGAAATCCGCTCGATATAGCCCAGCAGGGAGCAGTGGCTGGTCAGGTGCTGAAGTGGGATGGCGCGTCATGGCGTCCAGGAAACGACGAAGGCGGTGGAGGCGGGGATAGCGATTGGATAATTGACATAGATAATATGTCCTCCGCCGTAAGTGGAAATGTTGGAATTGGAACTACAACCCCCTCCCACAAACTTACAGTAGAATCAGAATCAGACTCAGCTACTCTCCGCCTGATTGGTCCGTGCGGTTACTATGGTATCGGAGCAAAATTGAATTTCGGCGACGGTGACCTTGCATATATTCAGGAAGATGACGATGATGATTTAAAAATCAGCGCTTTTGGCAGAATCGCATTAATGGCTGCTAGAGTTGGAATCGGAACAGCAACTCCCACGGCAAAACTCTCGGTATTTGGGAATACACACATTAATGGAAGGGTTGGTATTGGCACTGACAGCCCTGATGTGGAATTAACAGTCCAATCAAATGATCTACCTGAGATCCAGCTTAAGAAAACGGGCGGGACGAATAAAACTTCGAAACTTAGATATTTCAAAGATGATGATGAATTATTCGCCCTGGGTTATGATCTGTGGGGCACAGGCGATGATCTGTTTTCAATGTATGATGTAGCGACCGGCAGCGGTGCCGTGTTGAATATCAAGAATGGTAATGTCGGTATCGGAACGATAGACCCATGGAATAAACTCGAAGTTCATGGTGATGCGGAAATAGAAAACGAATATCCAGCTTTGAGATTTACCGGAACTGAAACTGGTTCGCAGAATTGGATGATCCAGGAAAGTGAAGGCAGTTTCAAGATAAGGAAATGGACCGTGATTTCATGGGCTGATCATATTGTAGCTACGAGTGATGCTAAATTAGGTATCTGTACAAATATTCCTACCCGCACTTTATCGGTAAATGGTGATGCTGGCGGTACAGGTGCCTGGCACAATGACTCGGATTTAAGGCTCAAGAAAAATATTAGCAATATACCCAATGCCCTGGATAGAGTAACACAACTTCGCGGAGTCGAATTCGAATGGAAGGATACCGGGAACCATGCTGACGGAAAGCAGATCGGTTTCATTGCGCAGGAAGTGGAACCCATCCTGCCCGAAGTGGTCGATAAACCCGGTGAATATTACGGAATGCAATATGCGCCGATTACCGCGCTGCTTGTTGAAGCCATGAAGGAACAGCAGGAGGAGATCGAACAGCTTCGAGTTGAAAAAGAAACACTCGAGGCAAGGCTTAAGGCTGTAGAAGAACAGTTACACAGCAACTAGGAACCATAAAAACAAACGACTAAAGATGTTGTCCACCTGCGAAAAATTGTTTAATTTAGCCTGGAGAAGTTAAAGCAGGAGAGTGGGCTCAATCTTGGGATGGATTGATTGACGATTACTGATAATCTATTAGTGAATGACTACGCTAGAGCTTCGGTGGTTAAAATTTGAGAAGAGATGAGAGAAACCATAAACCATGAATGTTTTCGAAGAAAAATTCGAAAACCAACTCGAAGAGTTTATTAGTCAATAGATAATTGACAATCCCATCAGTAATCGGGTTGAGTCCCATCTAACCCATATTTTTTGACTTCGGATAATTATTAGTGGGAAAAACTAACAATAGATATTGTTGAAGAATTAAATTAAATCAGGTTTAAGAATTTGGGCTATGTAGTTAATTAAAGAAATAGCTTTTAAGCTATTGGTTTTTGTACCATAGTCTAAGGATTCGCCATGGAGTACTGTATGGCGATTTAGAGCAGTGAAGCCTTCCGGTCTTTCTGGTTCTGATGCACTAATAGGTAAAGTTTGTGTTAGTGGACTTAAAAAAAATACCATTATAGCATCAGTAACCATTTGCTCTACATATAAAGCGGTACGTGGTTTATTGTTGCGTTTCAGAAAAAAGTACTGGTTAATCAATTCTTTGCATATGCCGTCGGTTTGTGACAGAAGAAGCGGAATCGACAAATTATATTCTTCTTTTTTATGTGCATTAAAAGCAGATTGTATAAGATGACTTCGATTAGGGAAATTTATAACTAGTGATTCTTCTATATCAGATATTCTGTTTTCAAAATAATTAATTAAAATAGTGTCAGCTTTATGTTCGTCATCGTTTTTGAATGCACTCGCTAATGCCCCTACTGATGGAATATCCATCCATAGATCCATATACCAACCATGTTCGCCAAGAATTATTAAATCTTCTTTAATATGATCAGGTAAAGTTTGAAATTCATTGTTAAAAGGCTTAAGGTTTTTTTGAAAAGATTCCCGAATGGTTTCAAAGGATTCCCTAATTGTTCTTTGAATTTCTACAAAAGAAGGAGACTGATTACACATTTTTTCAACAGTTTCTTTTAAAGTCTTTTTAACAACTTCCAATATTTCTTTATTTTTGTTGTTTTTATTCATATTTCAAATACTCAAATTCCTGGTATTCTTCTTGACTAAGGGGAAATCCAGGGTCTATTACTTTTACTTCAGGATATGTCATACCATAAATCTTGTAAATCATAATATCAATTTGTTGCTCTAAAGCATCTGAATTCTTGCCCAAAGCCATAATTTCAATTATTCTTGATACTATTTCCTCAAT
>JAFGQG010000015.1 GCA_016935765.1 bacterium | reverse complement strand
GGAAAAATGTTAAGAAAAGAACTCCTTGATATTCTTGCTTGTCCACAATGTAAAGGCGATCTTAAATATGACCAGGAGAACAGCAAGCTGGTTTGCGAAAAATGCAGGTTAAAATATAATATTAAAGACGATATTCCGATAATGCTGATAGATGAAGCAGAAAAATATTAAAACATTAAAGATAGAATAGGAGGGCGTGTTGGACCTTACGAGGTTTAGTAGCACTGATTTAATCTCTCTTGACTTGAAGGGTACTACAAAGAAAGAGGTTTTTCGTGAATTAGTGGAGATCATGGCGAAATCCACCCTCATCATTGATAAAGAAGAGGTCTTAGAAGCACTAACGCAGCGAGAAAGTGTAGCAAGTACGGGTATAGGTTTTGGGATAGGGCTTCCCCATGCGAAAACTGATGCGGCTAAAGGCATAATACTCGCCTATGGTAAATCGGTGAAGGGTATCGAATATAATGCATTTGATAATAGACCCGTTCACTCCATTTTTGTAGTAGTTGCCCCCGAGGATTCGATCACCAGCCATCTGGCGATTTTAGCGAAACTGTCATTGTTATTGAAAGAGAAAGAAAGCAGGGAGAAACTGATGGAAGTTATTTATCCTCATGAAGTACTTGATATTTTGCGAGGGGAGTAATTCATCCTGCACGTTGTGTCAATAACAGACTGCAATGTTTAAATAATTGTTGTGCATGGGGATCATTTTAAGAATTGAAAAACGCTTATGCTTAACTTGTGGGTGATTCTGAAAAATGCACTTCGTTCTGGAAAAAATCAAGGGCAACCATAGTCTTTTAATATGGTTGATTATATTTATCCTTTCCATTATACTGTTCAACCTGAAGATAGGGGTAAAGCACCAAATTGGTGAAATCTTCCAATCGACTATATTCTATCCTTTCGAACAACTGGTACTGATGATAGATGATTTGAAAAAATACCATGATGAAAATCTGACATTGAGGCATAAAGTAACCAAGCTATCCCTGGAGATCGACCTTCTCGAGGAGGAGAGAAGAGAGAATGAAAGGTTGCGGGAGCTGCTTAATTTCAAGAAGAAAGTAACTTTCGAAACGATTCTTGGAGAAGTAATAGGCAAAGGTTCTTTGAGGGAACCTTCTCATATAATGGTGAATGTCGGAACCCTGGATGGTGTAAGACCGAACACTCCGGTTATCGTAAGGGAAGGTATAGTAGGTAAGGTCATAGAGACACTTTCACGCGCCTCTTACATTCAGCCTATATTCGACCGAAATTTCAAGGTCAGCGCTATGGATGCCCAGACCAGGGTGGTGGGAATCGTGCAATGGAAGGAGGGCGGCTTTCTGGAAATGGTTGGAGTGCCAATAACCGAAAACGCTTCTGTGGGAGATGTTGTAATCTCGTCCGGATATGGACCCGTTTTCCCCAAAGGATTGAAGATCGGCGTGATACACCGTGTAGAAAATCCCAAGGATAAACTCTTCAAAACCATCGATGTGATACCTTATGCGGACCCCAATAAAGTGGAAGAAGTCTTCATACTGCTTCCCGAAAAGGATGTGGATTTTTGATAATGAACCGCGTGGAGCTGAAATGAGAACTTTCTTATTTATAATACTTATTTTTGTCGCTGTAATTATTCAGTTCGTGTTGGCTGAAGCAACCGATATCGCGGGAATTGAAATCGATTTTATCATTATGTTTCTGATACTCCTCACCTCCAAGATGGGACCGGTAAGCCTGATATTCTGGGCTGCTGCTGCCGGTTTCATGTTGGATTCATTCCAACCCTTTACCCTGGGAGCGTTCATCGCCTCCAAAGCGACCAGCGCTATGATTATCACAAATGTATTTCCATCGCTTAACAGCAAAAAATCCGTTAATATCGGCATTCTCGCTGCCTGCGTTAGCTTGATTGAGAGAATAATATACTTTGTTTTCAACTCACAGGGAGTACCCATCACATACGTACTCTGGAGATATATTCTCCCGGGCAGTATATATACTGGAATGGTATGCTTCATCATACATTTCATCTGGCAGAAACGAAAAATGTTGACCCTGAGGTCAAGTATTTCTATGGAACAGGATATTTAACCCTTGATTTAAATTTATTTCCATTATATTGAATAATATATGGAACCGAAGAAGTTAAACAAGATCATACTGGTGATATTTATAAGCGCGTTTTTGATCCTTGCGTTTAAACTTTACCTGCTTCAAGTGGTTAAATACGACTACTACTACAGGTTGTCGGAGGAGAACCGGATAAGAGTAATGAAACAGAAATCCACACGCGGCGCGATTCTCGATAGGAACGGCACGCCCTTGATATTGAATTATCCGACATACACTGTATCGATCCTGCCGTTCGAATTCGACCCCAAACCCGAACTGCTTGAAAGATTGGCAAGCCTGCTTGAAATCGAAGATGATTACATCCTGGAGAGATTCAAAAAATACGAGTTCCAGACGTACGACCCGATACCCATTAAGAGGCTTGTGAACTTCGAGACCGTTTCGATCCTGGAGGAGAAAAACCTGGATTTCCCCGGAGTGGTCTATGAAGTTGATCCTATAAGAGTATATCCATATAAGAATTTAGCCTGTCATGTTCTTGGATACATAGGAGAGATCTCGGTAGGGGAATTACGGGAAAAGTATGTTGAAGGTTTCAAAGCAGGTGATTGGCTGGGGAAACAGGGGGTTGAGAAGTCTATGGATAATGTCCTTCGTGGAAGGGATGGCGTAAAATACCTGGAAGTAAAGGTCAGCGGAGAGGTGGTTGGTTCTGTTGATGATAAATTTGACTACCCAGCGCAATCCGGCGCGAATGTCTGGCTGACCATAGATACACCGTTGCAGATGGTTGCGGAATCTATTTTCGCCCCGGTCCAAAGGGGAGCGTTCATAGCAATGGATCCACAAAGCGGAGAGGTTCTCGCTATGGTCAGCAAGCCGAATTTCGACCTGAATCTTTTCTCCTCGACCATATCGGACAGTGTCTGGGAGAGACTTAGCGACGTGAATGTTCATCCCATGCTTAACCGGTGTGTGCAGGGAACCTATCCCCCGGCATCAGTGTTCAAGATCATAACTGCTTCAGCCGCGATTGACAAGGGATACGTGAACGCCGCCAGTAAACTCGAACCCTGTCACGGAAGTATATGGTACGGAGACAGGTACTTCCGATGCTGGTTATCATCCGGGCACGGCAAGCTGGACCTCCTGAACGCTATCTCGCAGTCATGTGATATCTATTTTTACCAACTTGGATTAAGACTAGGTCTCGATGAGTGGTCGGAATATACAAAAAAATGCAGGTTCGGAGTTCCAACCGGTATTGAAATAACCCCGGAGATGGATGGTTTCATTCCGGATAGGGATTACTATAACATGAGATACGGAAGGAGAGGTTGGGGCTATGGTGTTGTGCTTAACCTCGCTATCGGGCAGGGAGAAATATTGGTAACGCCAATACAAGTCGCTCAATTCGTATGCGCGGTAGCGAACGGAGGCAAGGTATTCAAGCCTCAGCTCGTGAAGAGAATCGAGCCTCCGTTTGGAAGACCGAAGAGAAGCAAGCCGCAGATAGTTGGTATGCTGCCATTCAGCGATCAAGCTATCACGACGGTGCAGCAGGGACTGGTCGAAGCGGTGAACGGAAGATGGGGCACGGGCGCAGGAGCCTATATGGAAGATGTGCTGGTTGCTGGCAAAACAGGCACCGCGCAGGTCCCTCACGGCCAGAAAAGCCACGCGTGGTTTGTTGGATACGCGCCTGCCTATGATCCACAGGTAGCAGTGGTCATTATCGTTGAAAATGCCGGCTCGGGCGGCGCAATCGCCTATTTAAGCAGGTTGTTCATGGATTATTTCTTTCACAGGGAGCAAACACAGTATGCGACATTTTGATTTCACATTGATACTCACCACTCTCGCACTAGCTGTCATCGGTATTATAATAGTCTACAGCGCTACATACCCTTCATCACAGTTACAACTTTACCAGAAACAGAGTATGTTCCTGGTGGTCGGAGTGATCGCTATGGCTGCGGCAATGCTCATACCCCTGAAAATCCATTACCTCCTGTCGTATTACTATTATGGCATCGCCTGTCTGGTGCTATTCATATTGCTGTTTCAGCCCGGGGATGTTGACCGGTGGCTTAACCTGGGATTCATCAAATTCCAGCCCTCTGAAATAGCTAAACTGGCGCTTATATTCATTCTGGCAAGGTTCGCAGTCGATAGAAAAAAAGACCTCAACTCAGTGAAATTCCTCGCCGTATGTGTTGCACTAACGGTGTTCCCTTTTATCCTTGTAGTCAAGCAGCCGGATCTCGGCACTGGTCTGGTTTTCGTGGTTATTACATTCTTCGTGCTTTTTGTGGCAGGAGTTAAACCATTGTATTTGTTCATCGTCGCGTCCCCGATATTATCACTCCTGTTCGCTTTCCACTGGATAGCCTGGGCGGTCTATTTCGGAATACTCGTAGCGGTCCTGCTTCTGTCCAAGCCACAGATCAGGGTTACTGTCATTACAACAGTAATTAACCTTCTGGTCGGTATCTTCACTCCGGTCATCTGGAACAGGCTGCATGAATATCAGCAGGAGAGAATATTGGTTTTCCTGGACCCGGGAAGAGACCCCTTTGGAGCAGGTTATCAGCTTATACAATCGAAGATCGCTCTCGGTTCAGGGGGCTTGTTCGGAAAGGGCTTCCTCTCCGGTACCCAGACGAAGTTCGCTTTCCTTCCAGCGAAGGCTACTGATTTCATTTTCGCCACGCTGGGGGAGCAATTCGGACTGCTCGGGGAATTGCTGGTCCTGAGCCTGTTCCTGCTCCTGCTATACCGGATTACAAAGATAACCATCGAATGCCGAAACCCGTTCGGGAAACTCGTATGTACAGGAGTAATGGCTATTATCTTCACCCAAACCTTCGTAAACGTAGGAGTAACCGCCGGAATAATGCCCGTGACCGGGTTGCCGCTTCCCTTCATCAGCTACGGCGGAACATCTCTCGTTGTTTTTATTTCCATGATTGGTCTGGCGCTTAATATATTTTACCACAGACTGGAGTATTGATGACAACTAACCTGAAAAAACGGATCGCGGTTGCTTTTACCTTCGGTCCATTAATGATTGTTCTCATTTGGCTTGGAGGGATCTATAACCTGTTGCTTTTCTACTTGATAACCCTCGCCATGACTCTCGAGTACCTGCGATTCCCTGAATTCAAATTTAAGCTGTCCGAGAAAATCTTGGTGTTCCTCTTTTCGATATGGGCGGGAATAATGTTCTATTGTGAGATGAACGATCTGCTGATACCCGTAATAGCGACCTTTTTATTCGGCATCATGATTCTGGAGATACCACGCAAGGGCGATCCGGACGTTACGGTCAGGGTAGGCAGGATAATCCTGGTGATGCTGACCTACGCCTTTCTGCCTTACTTCGGGATAAAACTGCGGTTCCTGGGGAGAGCTTATCTCTACTTCCCACTCGTGCTGGCGTGGACTCTTGATACCTTCGCTTACTTCGGCGGTATCTGGTGGGGGAAACGAAAGCTGGCGCCGAGCATAAGCCCGGGGAAAACGGTAGTGGGCAGCATTTCCGGTGTAGCAGGCGCCTTGATAGTTGGAGTGTGTTACGGTTTGTTCTCTCCGATATCCATGAAAAACGCCATTCCGCTTGCCTTCCTCGGTGGGATAATAGGGCAGATTGGCGACCTCTTCGAATCCAAGATAAAGAGAGAGGCGGGGGTCAAGGATGCTTCGCCATTCCTGCCCGGACACGGCGGTTTTCTCGACTTCTTCGACTCCATAGTACTCCTCTTCCCGTTCTTCTACTTCTGGTTCACGATAATCGAGTAGGGAATCAGAAAAGGTATTAACCACAGAGACACAGAGACACGGAGGAAGACTAAACATTAAGCAGTAAGCAGAAGAGAATGAAAAGGGGGAGATTTTGGAGTGCACTGACTGTTTATTAGTCTAAAAGACTAAAAAATTTGCCAGTGCGTATTGGGGGGGGGGGACTGAAAAAAAAGTAGGGGAAAATAACCATAAAGTCACCCCTGTTAGATAATTTCATTTTTTACGGAGCAAGCAAAAATCAAAGGTAAAAAACAAGAACCTGCAAACTCACGATTAATTGCACGGTTATGCAACAGTCACATAGTGACGAAGTATTTATTGAATGATTTCAAAATTGCTTGACGGGAAAGTATAATTCCTTAGCTTATACGTTTAAATTATATTTGGCTCTTGAGGTGAATGACTATGACAAATGATGCAGAGATGTCTATATCTCGATATGCATGGGTACGCGACCACGCCCGTACCGTTTCATTTGTTGGGATTATAGGATTAACTCTTCTGGTCACATTTGTTGTGTATATGTCGTCCTGGGTGTCGGATGATGCCTTCATCACTTTCCGTTATGTGAATAATACCATTAACGGCTATGGCGCAGTCTTTAATGTGGGGGAGTACGTTATGGGGTACACTCATCCATTGTGGTATCTTCTTCTCGTGGCTTGCACTTTTTTTCTACACAATGAAATACTGACCGCGGTAGCGCTTAGTATTCTCTTAACTGTGGTTTTCCTTCTCTTGCTTGGATGGTATCTTCTAAAACGGGCGAACAATTCCATAGCCGCACTAATCGTGTTCGGGATTGCGTGCAGTGCGTTTATATCATCCGATATCTGGGTGTCATTTCAGACAAGTGGTCTTGAAAATCCGCTTGCTCACCTCTTATTGCTTTTAGCGGTTTCGGAGGCTTACTTTCATAGCGGCAAGAAACCCGCCATTCTCTTGTTGTGGCTGAGTCTGCTGTGCCTTACCCGTCCGGACTATGCGCTATTCGCGATTCCCGTCGGGATATTAGTTATACCTCGGCTTCGCTCAATTCGCAACCTTGCGGGGTCTTTGCTCGCAGTGATGCCGTTGATTGTCTGGTTACTCTTCGCCTGGGGCTATTATGGTTCGATGCTTCCCAACTCGGGAGCGGCTAAACTTGGCGTTTATCTCAACCTGTTCCATGCATTTAAACGAGGATTGATTTACCTCACTGACTGGTGCATGTTCGATTCCTTTGCTGCAGGGGTAACGATAATATCCATAGTCTTTTGCGGGTTCGCGTTTCGCAAGAACAAGGCAATCCTCGCAGTGCTGACAGGGATAATAATTTATGCCATTTGGGTGATGGGCGTCGGGGGTGACTTCATGCGCGGGAGACTCTTTATGCCGGTATTTACGGCATCTGTTGTCATTGCTTCCTACCATGTTATCGATTGGTGTAAAAACAGGTCATGGTGCATCCCGAACTGCTACCTTTTTTCTATTCTGTTTCTATTATTCGGTGTGTTTCAGAGCGCTGGCAATGCTGTTAATTGGAATGCCGGACTCAGGAAGGAGATACTCAATGAGAGAAGATACTACCCGGGCTACTCGCTAAGATCGTATTTACGCGAAGGCAAGCTCGTAAACCCGCATATAGAACTGACCTTTGTCGATGATTTGCGTGAGTACGCGGAAGTGTGCGGATCGCTCACAATTCACCACACCAATCCGGGAACGGTTGGATATCTTGCGGGACCAAAAGTCACGGTGATTGACCTTCTTGGGCTTACCGATCGGTATATAGCGGCTCTGCCTAAGGAGTACCAGTTCACACAGGACCCGCGTCCCGGTCATGTGGGCAAGTATGTTCCCATTAAATACCTGGCGTCGCGCGGAGACATTGCGCTTATGACTGGATGGGAAAAAGGAGTACTCAGGCGAGACTGCACGATGACATCCTCACTGAAACAATTAATTGATTCACCGAAGTACCTTGGACCGGGAATGGAATTTTACTCAAGGGGACCCAGGGAACAACCCGCAGAACACAAAGAGTAGAGCTGCAGGTATTTTCCAGCCATCCATTTTTCTAATTTCTTCTTGTAATTTTCCGCAAAGCCCTTATATTTAATTTCACTATGAAAGAAGGAACCTGTTACAAGAAACTGGACGAGGGAAGGGTTCAATGTCTTATCTGCCCCCATGAGTGCGTTCTCTCAGATGGTCAGGAAGGAATCTGCATGGGACACCAGAACCTGGAAGGGAAGCTGATAGCTACCAACTACGGGCAACTCGTAACGGTCTCCTCCGACCCCATCGAAAAGAAACCGCTGTATCACTTTCATCCCGGCAAGGACATTGTATCCATCGGGGCTAACGGCTGCAACTTCCGGTGCTCATTCTGCCAGAACTGGCACATCTCGCAGAAAAAATGCCCCACGGAAAAAGTATTCCCCGAAAACCTCATCATGTTGACAATGAACAGCGGAAGCATAGGTATCGCTTACACTTACACGGAACCAACGATATGGTACGAGTACGTTTACGATTGCGCGAAATTAGCTCACGAAAAGGGTCTGGTGAACGTGCTCGTCTCGAACGGTTTCATCAACCCGGAACCACTTCGAAACCTACTCCCATATATCGACGCCATGAACATCGACCTCAAATCCATGGACCCCGAATTCTACAAGAAATACTGCCAGGGGAAACTGGAACCCGTTCTCGATACCATAAAGATCGCCAGCGCGGAAACCCACGTCGAGGTGACCAACCTCGTTATTGAATCCCTGAACGATTCCGATGAACTCATCGGAAAACTTGTTACCTTTATCAAGGAACTCAACAAACCGGTGCCCCTTCACTTCAGCCGGTATTATCCTACGTATAAGATGAACGTACCCGCGACGTCCCCGGAAAGACTGTTCGAAATTTATGAGTTCGCCTCAGAACATCTTCCATACGTTTACGTGGGAAACGTCTGGGATACCAAAAGGAACACGACATATTGCCCGCAGTGTAAAAATGAACTGATAAGGAGGGACGGCTTTCGGGCATCCATCACCGGGATAGTAGAAAATAAGTGCTCAAACTGCGGTCGAGAGGTAGATATCGTTGGACTTTAAACGTATCAATCTGAAATTCCCAAGGATCGGAGATTTCGTTGTTATCGGGTTTATCGCAGCAATAAGCGTTTTTATGCTGTATGCCCGATCGGGAAAGGCGACCGCCAAAATCCTTGAGATAACTGTGGATGGTAACGTAATAGTTCAGAAATCCCTGCCCATTAGAGAAGTATTTACGATAGAAGGCGTCATTGGGGAAATGGAAATCGGAGTTAAAGGCGATACTGTCCAGGTGCTCTCCTCTTCGTGCCCCCAAAAAATCTGTGTGAAAATGGGGAAGATAATAAAGCCGGGAGAGATCATCGTTTGTGTGCCCAATAAAGCGATTATCTCCATTAAGGGATCTAACGGTAAAAAAGACGTCGATGTGATTTCGAGATGAAGGATGAGTCCAGGTAATTTGTATGGAAATTAATAGTCTTACCAAAATACATACTACGGCAAACACTTCAAGGATGGTTGGAGAAATGCCCGTCCCGTGTAATAACGAAGTTTATCTAACAGGGGATAGCTGGATGGTTGAAAGAGAAAACATTTTAGATGAAATAGCGGAACTGGAAGCTTTCACAATTCATTTAATGCTATGAACAGGAATATATCAAAATTAAGATACATAGCTATGTTAAGCATGTTCGTTGCCATCGGGGTTGTCATCTGGGTGTTCGAGGAGTTCATCCCTCGTCCGCTTCCATGGATGAAATTCGGCTTCGCAAATATCGTGACCATGATAGTGTTGTACAGGTACGGGCTGAAAGCCGCATTTTCGGTAGGGATAATTCGAATAATGCTCGCTTCCATTTTGATAGGCAAATTTTTATCCCCTCCAACCTACCTCTCCCTGGGGGGTTTCATTATGGCGCTTACCGGGATCGCCATCACTTACCTGGTATTCAGAAGGCAGGTCAGCATGATAGGTTTGAGCATTACGGGAGCTTTTTTTCACAATATAGGTCAGCTTGCTATGGCTTATCTCATTATCGTACAAAAGCTCGAAGTATTCTACCTTCTGCCATACTTCGCGTTAGCTTCCATAGTAACGGGTGGTATTATTGGGATTATTTCCACGTTGATAAGCAAAGCTTTATTCATTTCCGGGGATACAGCAGTTTTGTCCCCTGAGTAAACCCTAATAAATCGACCCCATAGCTTTATACTCTTGATTGAAATTTGTTCAGGCAGGGGGGAATATAGCAAATTCAATTATCAACAGGAATATTTACTTGACATACAATAATTTTTGTGTTATAAAATTCGAGCCGATGGATGCGCGGACAAAATAGATTCCCGCGCTTAGGTTCTTCTCGGGTGTCCAGGGTATCCTGTAGCAGGACTGCTCACCGCGCGTAATTTGTGTGGCGCTGAAGACAAGTTTTCCGCTTATATCGAAAATCGTTATCTCCGGGGATTGCTTGAGATCCGTCTCACCGGACTCGATAGTGATGTACACTGTTGAGTTGAACGGATTCGGATAAGCACCGGCAGAAAAGGCTCGCGGAGTTCGCGGTACTTCTGCTATCCCTACTTCTGAATTATAAACCTGCAGGTTTATATTGCCGGTCGTGAACGTGGAGTCGGGCGCTCCGCCAGTGCTGTCGGTTGGTCCAGTAAAAGAGGCGATAACTCCTGCTTCAGTGGTGAACCAGTTATATGAGAAATCCCGTTTGGTTTTATCAAACCCAAAAAATAAGTTGTCTGAGTGTGTGTGCTGAGTGTGTCTTCTCTTGACGCGTAGTGCCTGGAAGGTTCCAATGGGAGTTACCACGGTGCCATATCCATCTGCTTTTTTGTAAACCGTATCCTGGTAAGTATAGTCAACCTCAATAATCCCCCATGCCATAGTACCAGAGCCCGAGGTGATTTCAACCCATGAATCCAGGTAGTTGATGGGCCAGGTGTGAGAATGGGTATAGGAAGAGTGGAACGTGGTTATCCACATCATAGTTCCCCCGGTTTTCTGGTACCAGCCGTACAGACCGAGTGGATCAATATAAGTAGTAGTAAAGTAGGAAAATCCCCATCCTTCAATTTCAGTGGTGTCTGTTACATTGTGATAATAGGGGATGTAGTTCGGGGTGACTGCGCAGTCAGTAATATGTGGTATGCTTGCGGAATAGGCTACATTTGTAAAAGTATTTTCAGCTCCGGTAGTGAAGCCGGTAAAATCCCAATATCCGTTTCCTGCTGCTCCCGGTATGAAATAAGCGTCCTGAACCGTCCGGTTCGTGTATTCAGCTCCTACAGTATAAAGAGATGGATTGTGGTTTATCGTTGTTTGAGCTGTAACTAAAAACGGCGTTAATATTAATAAAAATATAATCGTTGCTGCTTTCATATTCGACCTCCTTAATCTACCAAAAAACAGTGGGATATTAAAAAGTCAAGGGAAATTAGTGGGGGAGTTATTTCAAGTAAATTACTCTGCGTTGAACTGTGGTGTTTTCAAGATGTAGCCGAATCAGGTATATACCGGAGGGAGTGGAAGGTGAAGGTTGCCAGGTAATCCGGTTATGAACCAATCCAAGGGATTGGTTAGGGGACCCGGAAATCTCTACCCATCCATCCATGCAATTATCCATCCCCCTAATTTCTCTTCCATTTATATCGAATATTTTCACCCCCAAATTATAAAGTGCGTGGAGTTTTTCTAATTCCAAATTATCAGAATTATTAGAAAAACTCCCGAGGGCAATTTCTATAGAAATTGCACCATTGAACGGATTAGGATAACATGAAATCGCAAATTTGTCAGGAATTATTTTTTCTGAGATCCCTGTGGATTCCGGCAGTTCGATAGGTCCGACAGGAGTAAGGTCCCTTCCCTCCAATCCGGGGTAATCGGGCGCGTAACGATAGCAGCGAAAGATGTCGCTGCGGTCAACTGTGGTGCCCTGTCTCCGGGGACCGCGCTGGTCAACAGGGTTGATATACTCCCATACTAGGTCCCCCTCGGAGGTTACTTCGAATAGCCTGCCGTTGGCGCCTTCGCAGATAAGAGTATTTCCATTTAGAAGCCGCTGACACCCGGAGATATTCGACGAGTAAAAATCGATTAGTGGATCGGCAGTGTATGTCCAATATGGCTCGCTGGGTTCGTAGGGGGAACCGGGTATCAGTGTATAATTCCCCAGGCTATCGACGGGAGGGATGATCTCATCGACCGAAGAGAATGGCGCAGGAGGTATCCTGTTCATTCCATTGTTGAAGACGAGGAAGTTACTCTCGCCGGGGAGACCGGGCTCGATCCACTGCGCGTCGTGCTGTCCGAAGAGGTATTGGTCTGGAGGAGCGCCTCTGTTGTATGCTCGGGGATTTCCCCATCGATAGAGAATATCGCCGGCGGGACCGGCTGCAGCAGCCATTCCGGCTTCGGGATCATCATAGTCCGCGGTGCTGTGGTCTATCACCCAGAATTCCCCGAAGTTGTGAGCGCTGATGACTATCTGGTCGAGGCCGGGATTATAATCCACCGCGTTCACGTGCAGCCAATCAGATCCGGGACCAGTGCGTATATAATTGATATTCAACCTCCCCGGATTTGCAGCTATAATCCCATAGTTTTCCCTTGTAGAATCGAAGTCCTGCACCAGGTGGTCCCAGGAGTGCCACGCCCAGACTATCTCACCAGTGGTTGCACCGGTAGGTATTATCTCCACTATCATATCGGGCCAGAGGGAGCTGTCCGGAAGGATTGCGGGAACCCTTCCAGCAGCTATGCATTCACCATAACTTTTATATTCCCAGGCGACGAGAAGCACATTACCCCAGGGGAGATACTCAGCATCGTGATGAGAATGGTAGTTGACGGTGGAGAAAGTGTAATTCCACGTTACAGTACCGTCCCAATCTATTATCTGTACACGTCCCGCGGATCCTCCACCTGAGAAAACCGGGTTAACAAAATCAGGGACCGTAGTATAAAGTAGATTACCATCCTCAAGTAAATAGACTGATTGCCCCGGACTGCGTTCACAATCCCATGAATGCACAAGGTTACCCTCGTTATTGATAAGGTATGCCACATTCCAGCTGATTGGCGCAAAGAGAGTGTAGCCCTCGAATGATTGGAGTGTATCGTAGTATGTCAAACCGAGAGTATCGGCATTTATGTTGTTGCATGGGTATAGCAAAGCAAATAAAGTAATTACAATAATATATTTGATAGAATTTCTCATTTCGAGTTCTCCAGATATAAACTGATGCCTATTAATAGCGTGTAATTATATTTGAAATATACAGTTACATATTATTATCATGTGTTTGATTAGTAAACAAAATGCACTTTTTTTTAAATAAGGCGTATATTACTTTAAGCAAAGGAGTTTTGGGACTGAACATTTTTTCTGGAAATAAGCTTTATCAAATAAATGATATAATATAAGAAAAATGAGTGTTTTAATTTCCATACTTACAGATTCTACGGGAAGTGGGATTACTTATTAGCCCTGACAGCATAGCCAAACCCATAGAAATAATTCCGCCATAATCTATCACTCGATGAGTAGCTATTATCACCATAGAAATAGTCTATCAAAACTTCGCGCAAGCGAGTTATTTCCTTCAGTCTATTAATGTTTTTTTTATCTGAAATGGTTAATTCGATAAGCTCGAGGGCGCGTTCTATCGCCTTCATACTGTATTTGTTGCCTTTATCACGCCAGAGTATAGCCCGTTCGACTTCACTGCCTATATTAGCCATCTGTTCGAGGAATGGCATTTCGAACCAGCATCCCGAGGCTAATTGTTGGTGCTGATAATTCATCTTTCGACCAGGGTATTTACAATTTCAGCTATTTTCCCCCTGATTTTCGGATCATTCACACCGCGGCTGCGATTGCCAACGGAGGGTCGTATATTGATCAGGGAGTCAAATTCAATCCAGTCATCACCGTCTATTTCCGGGTACAAATTTATCCCCCACAAATCATATTGATTAGAGCCCTGGTCAAGTAGTTGAGCCTCTTCATCTGAATGAAGTTCTCCACCGATAGACATAACTCTTTTTTCCACATCAATGACCGCTTTAACGAAATCACCGAAAATTTCCTGCGCGATTTTTCTAAGCTTTTCTATGGCAATTTTTTCTCTGATTATTTCCACTTAATTGCTCCGATATTAATCCATCCGTCAAAATACTACTGTCATTTCAAATATACCACACGCATAGCAGCTGTCAATAGGTTTTCATCTCTGATTCTAACGAAATGAATAATACATGTAACAGGTTCAGACCAATATTTCTTGGTTTCAACTTTGCTGTCTATTTAACTAGAAGCATTTTCTGTAGTGAAGTTGTCTTATTTCCCGAGCATAGCCTACCCAAATATACACCACTTGATAGATTTGATGCATCCCACAGTATTTCGTTATTTCTCAAATCCAATGGTAATGATGTTACCATGTTACCTCGAATGTCAAAAATTTCTAATTTCCAGTCCTGATGTGGATCGGTTTCATTATTGCAGGCTTTGATACCGTATATTTCTATTCTACACGACGAATTAAATGGATTAGGATAAGTATTAATTCCAAAACCTGTCGGTTTCATCGATTGCCTTTCAGTGATTGCAGTTAACGGGATAGTAACAAAATTGGTCAAGCGGTTCGCGTGTGATGAGCCTGAAGTAAGGGAATGATAAGCGGCGGGATCGGATGGAACGCAATCCTGAGCCGGGTAATCTTCACTGTGTGTGCTGGGAGATGAGTAAACGATTAAGGATACTTCGCTTGCAAGCCCGAAGTAGTCTCTGGGAATGGCGATTTCCGCAAAGCATTCTGTTGCTGATACAGCGGCATTACCACCGATCTCGTCCATATAATAGCCATGGTCCCAGTCTCCAATAAATTGACTTATTGTTGTAAAAGAGTATGTTCCGTCGCCCCAGAAATCACAGAAGAAAGAAACTGCGGCATCGACGGCATGTTCTTCTGAAAAGCAGACGTAAATATCGGAAGGATCAGTATCGGAACCGAGAGTGCCTGTATAACCGCCACTTTGGTAGTCGAAGGCTATCCCATATTTTCTGTAATGTGTTGTATCGCAGGAAATTGAGAACCCGATATATAGGTAATGTTCGTCAGCGAGTGCGTACAACTCTCGGAGTTCGAGCCAATCCTCTTCAAAATCATCAGGGTCCTCTGCAACGGCTTCATGCCCAAAGAATACCCAGTCGGTTTGATTGCCATCGGTGAGGATATCAGAGGCACTTTCAAGTGTATAAATTCGCTGTTCAGCCCCGGTGTGAGCATCCGCTGAAAGTTGATAGATTCCCCCAATATCGGGTGACATGTCAATATTACTCGCGGATGATGAATGCAGAAGACTCGGGTAAGCACCCATTAGAAATGAAAAGAAACTCTCTACTGCTCCAGTTACCTCACAGGTAAAATCAGAGCCGTGATATGCCGGCATCTCATTCCCGTCAGAACTGCTTAGATAAGTGGCTGGCGGCATGCTGAACGAAGGTTGAGTTACATCTCCAGGTGGTGAGAATGCCGGTAATGGGAGCGCTGGATCACCGTGCATGATGAACTCGAGTACGGTATATACATTATCCAAATCTTCCATATCGTTATGAGTAGTATATAGTTGCACTGCATCAGCGTACCAATCCCCTAAGGTTGCGGGGCTCGTCGTAAGCACTGTTGCCAGGCGATAACCTATGTCGGTGATGAACTCTTCGGTTATACTTGTAATTCTGCCTGAGTCACAGGTGGAAATCGCTGCGCCGAAACTGGATCTTGTAGCCGCAAAAACCGCTATGGGACCTCCGGGACTTTTCAACATCGCCTCGGGAAATGTTTCTTCGTCCCCTATGACGGGTATAACATCCTGGTCAAACATCCCATTTGAGCAGACACCGGCGAATAAAACGGGAGCAAAAGCCCGGGAAGGCAAGCTCCTTACATCATGCACTCCCCAGTCAGTGCCATCGTCAAAACTCAATTCATAACCGCTTCCATGCCCCATCTCGTAAATAAATCCACAATCCTCAACGAAACGATCATCAAAAGACCGGGCATTGAAAGATTCGCGCGTGGCGTATAGTTTGTCCCAGGAAGCTTCAGCGGCTATACCATCGTTCGCAATATGCATTTCAGTGTGTTCATCATCGAAAAATGTTCCCCAAAACGGTTTGCCTCCCGCAAAAAGAATTGAGCTAAAATTATCCGAATTCGCCGCTGAATACCATCTGCGCAACCTGTTCAGGAAAGCCAAACCTTCGTTGTTACTCTGTATCAATACCCTGCCAACTCCGTATTGTGGAATCCAGTCATAATCGGGTGACGCGTAGAAAAAATCGGTGGGTACGAAGCTGAACCACAGGTCAGGAGCATCGAAATCAGAGTAATAAAAACTCGGCGGTACCTGGAACGCATCGCCAAACAGTGTGACATATTTAAGGTTAGGGTGCGCGCTTTCGTCCCGAAGGAAGGATATCAAGCGCTGGGCAAGTTCTCTGTTATAATAAAAATCGAAGTCCGGATAAATTTCAGGATAACCTATCAATGGAGGCTGGGGAGCCGTATCGTATTCGCCCATGATCCAGTCTGTTAATATTACCTCAGAAGTTATCCCCCAACTGTCATGCAGAGTTGCAACACTCTCAGCCGCTTCATAAAACTCTGGTGGCGTTATTATTAAATTCTCATCCACGAACCTTACATCGCTGGACCGTGGTTCTGTTATATTGTGTCCCAGGGCGGTAATCCTGCACTCGCGGGGAACCTGTAGAGTGTTACTTTGGTGGTTATACTTTGCAGAAACCAGGACAGCGACTACAGTCTGGTTCCCATCAAAGCCTGCAGTATATCTGGATTCGTTAGGGTAAAATTCATCGACTCCATAAATACCAGGGTTCGGAACAAATTCCCGTTTCTTATTTCTGTTTTCCGGTTTTCTTTCAATCGGTTTGTCCCCGGGAAGAAGCGTAATTCTCCCAGGCAATTGAAGTTCTTCCCAATGCGAAACAGTTACTTCCACTTCTTCAACCTGATACTTACCATCAAGTTTTTTTTGCAACGGGAATGCCGGCAAAATAGGAGCGCCCGGTTTTACTATCTGTTCCCAGCCTTCAATATAAACGATAGTATAATCATCATCGTATCTGAGAAATTCCACTTCACCGGCTAACTCGGAATTTTGGCTCCATAAGATACTACACATCGCTGCTGTTGTTGATAAACATATAAAAAATCCTGCCAAGATCACTTTTTTCATAAGTAAATCCCTTCATATTCTGATAATATTCATTTTGTGTTCAATTCAAAAACTTATTTTGTACTATTATTTGCCACTAATCTGTATATGGACTAAATTTAGTTATTCCCATCTATAAATCAATAAAAATGAGGGTACGCGATGTTTTCCCTTATTCAATCTTTTTATGCTTCCACGCTCCTGTTTTATAAAAAATGTATGTTGCCAGGCTGATAACAAAATTACTGATCAGCATGGACCACCAGAGCGCATCGTAAGGGTATCTGGAAAGGGGAACTGCCATCTTTTCCAGGAAAGGTCGAAGGAAACTATCCGCGAAGATCGGAGCATTGAGTATTTTCCCTGATAGAATGAAAACGAGGGGAATTCTAACACCCCATAATCGAACGATGTTGAATATCATTCCAGCAGTGGTTTGTCCTGCGCCGTTGAATACCCCTATAAAGACGAACATAGCCCCAAAAATAAAAGCTGCCATGGATGTTATCTCGAACATTCTTTGCCCTACTTCGGCGACTGCCGGTTCGTCTATGAAGAAGCGCGTGAGTTCGCTTCCATAAAGGAAAACCAGCGTACAGCCGATTCCCATTACAAGCATAACAAGAGCGAATGCCCTGGCTACACTTTGTTCAGCTCTCTTGTAGTTCTTAGCGCCCAGGTTCTGCCCGACGATAGCTGAGAGCGCCTGGCTGATCCCGACCGCGGGCATCATGAAAAGGCTCGTCATTCGGTTACCGATAGAAAAGGTGCTGATAACTAAAGTACCGTATGTGTTAACGAATCCCTGAAGGAACACGAAGCCGAAGCTGGTCATAGCTTGCCCGATCGAAGCTGGAATACTCAGCTTGAGAATGGTTTTTAGGTGTTCCCAGTCAGGTTTGATTTCACTCAGGGAGGGGATTATGACCTTTGATTTTCTGAAGAGGAAAAATATTGCAACGATAGCCCCCACAACTCTCGCGATCAAGGTAGCGTAAGCGGCTCCGATAGTTTCCAGGCGGGGTATAAAGCCAACACCGAAAATAAACAACGGATCGAGAACCACGTTGAGGGACACGGAGACAACCATGATGATCATCGGAGTGAACGTATCTCCCAAACCGTGCGAGATACTCTGGTAAAACTGGAACACGAACATGAAGGTTACTCCGATGAGTATTATTCTCAAGTAGCCACTGACCATATCGAAGATCTCTGAAGGGACTCTAAGGAGAGTTAGGATCTGATTTGTCAAACCCAACCCAACAGCCAGGAATGCTATAGAGAATACGATTATGATAACGACGAACTGTCCAACCGTTTTGCGGATCTTATCGAATTCCTTAGCCCCTTTATATCTAGCGACCATGGCGGTCCCGGCGATCACTATACCAAAACCGAATGCCGCGAGGAAGAAAATTATGGGGAACACAATACCCGCAGTGGAAACGGCGCCCTTTGCCTTATCCCCGAGTTTTCCAAGCCAGAATGCATCGGTTAAATTATAGAACGTCATCATGAAGTTCGAAAGCATGATGGGGAGGGAAAGCTTTATCAGGTTTTTGAGAATGCTGCCCTGTGTCAGGTCTATCGATTTGTCGGTTTTCAAACGCTGCCTTTCGGTTTTAAAAATTTTCAGTTTATACAATTTCTTATTATAATTTTAAAAGTCAAGGAGTAATGAATAATTGCGTGGCGGGTTGGATGATCGGATGGTTGGATGGAAACGTAAAAAAAGGAATAACCTTAACGAGGTTTTATATTAATCCTTTAAATTATTCCCTTGCCCAAATCTTCAATCCTTATAAATTTAAATAATAACCTTAATTATTCAAAACTTAAGCTTACACAAAACAGTGAGTTTAAATACAAACATTATTCACTTCAAAGCGGTTGAGTCTTCAACGTCAGGCGATTTTCCACAAGGAGGTATTTAATGAAAACATACATTCGAATTTTGTTCCTGCTAGCATTTGCCCTATCCATATTTGCAGACCAGAATGAGGAATGGGTAAAACTCGGTGATGGTACAACCACGCCGGTCTTGAGGCAACCCCTTCGGACAGTACAGCAGGAGACGGGCGGATTGCCGGACCAATCGCCTGAACCCAAAACCGATAAGTCATTTCATCCCACGGAGGTATTGGATTCCATAAGTATTCGCGTAGCTATTCGTCCGAGCGAAGTTCTCCAGGTTGTTATCGATCCTGCCACGGAAAGCGTGGAATTAATCTACCCAAACACCGGGCTTACGGAATCGGGCTCTCTCGCGGTGGCTGCCGCACCCGAATGGATTCGCGAGGAGCTAGCGCTGCAGCTTCCTCAATTCGACGAGCTCCAGAATGACATGGCAAATGAGATACTAGCAGCCTCGAGTGACATCATCGACGAGGTCGCGTTCGTGGTCGCGAAACTTCCCCCGGAGGCGGTTCTCGACAGCCGCTTTGATCCCGAATTGGTCACTGAGAACGCCGAATGGATATACCGCATTGCTGATTCCTTGACGTACGTGGAGCTGGTGGAGTTAGGAGTCCCCGGGAACGAGAAGACCACCACGACCTATCGCTGCCTTAATTGGGAAGGTGGAGTCTCGGACACGGCATGGATGCAGATACCTCCTGAAGTTTACTATTGGTGGGTAGTGCATCCGGTACTCACCGACGAAGCGCCAAAGAAGCGGGATTCCGGAACCGAGACCCAGCAGTTGACTTACGGGTATTTCTGGCGGGAGTATCTCTGGAGCGATCCGGACCCATCCCATTCATATACTTCGGGAGTTTACCCCCTTCTGGCAGATTACATGAAACCATGTAAATACTTATGGAACCGCCGGGATACCATGTTGGTTGGACTTCGTGATTACGAACCTGGTGTTGCCGGCGCGCTCGACGCCCTCGGCAACTGGACCTTCCGGGTTGTGCCCAACTCGCCGGTATCGCCCCGACCAATTCAACCCAACCAGATCGCCTACATGCACGGAGGGAACTGCGGCGAGATACAGGACCTCTTCATGGCGGGTGGGCGTACAGCCCTGATACCCTCGCCCGGTGTCGTGGACCACCTCGAAGACCACGTCTGGAACGAGTTCTTCGATAGCGAATACACTGATCCTGATGATGCCCTAGGCTGGGCTGGATTCCCCGCTGCGCAGGTCAATCGCTGGGATTACGACGGGCACACATACCTCGCTCCTCACTGGGCAGGGTACGACGACCAACGCGGCGGCAGCAAGGACGTCTCGTTCGTCTGGGATTACATGGGAGACGGGTCGTTCTTCAATCGTATCCACCAGTACAGCGACGCGTGCTCACTGATGGTCTATGTCCGTGACAGGTTCTATTACCCCGTGGACGGCGCGATAGTTATGTTTTATTCGGATTCCCCTTATGGAGACCCGGGTTACGTTTACCTTGGCGCGGTAGGTGTCACCGGCGCAGATGGAATGGCTAAATTCGCTGCAGGCGAGTCGAATCCGTATTACGTGAAAGCAATAAGTTCCATCGGTGAATATCCTGATGGAATGGTTATGCCGATAACCAGCGGGGCATCCACGGGTGGAAGGTACTCTACCATCCTTACGTTACCGGGAAATATGCCCTATCTGGAGGTTTATCCCGCCGAAGAACCCGGGGATACTAACGAGTATGGAGTTGTAATGAAATGGGAAGTTGTAAGCGAAGTAGTCCGGGGACCAAACAGTTTTACTTCCCAGGACCTCAGTCGAGCAGAGATGAGAAATGGCGGAAGGCTAACCTCCTTTTTACTGGATTCCACCGAAGCAAATAACTGGGCGATGTCCGAACCCTTCTCCGCGTGGTTATACAAGAAACGAGTCAACTGCGACACTACATATTTTGTGTTCCCTGATGACCGGAAATACACATTCTTTCTCTCGAACGAGGAAGGACTGGTGAACGACCAGATAGTAGAACTTACCATGCTTTTTGGGAGGAACATTACGGCTGTTTCGGAGAATTCTACAAAGCCTGCAGATTTTAAAATATCTGCGTATCCGAATCCGTTTAATGCAATTGTAAAGATTGAAATTGCTGGGGTACGGGCGTTACATGTAACGCCCTTACAGATAGATATTTACGATATTAGTGGACTATTGGTCGAACAAATTTCCCCATCCATCCAATCATCCAAGGAGTTTGTAACAAACTCCCAAAATCAAGACGAAGGCTTGATTAATCATCCAGTCACCCATGAAGGTTTTTCATGGCATCCGGATAATTCAGTAGGCTCCGGAATCTATTTTATTAAAGTTCGTTCCGGTAATATAAACGAATGTGTCAGGGTGTTGTATTTGAAATAAATAATATTTTTACCGTTTGAAGGTATTGAACGAAATGAGCGACTACAGCATAAAAATACTCCCTCCACCCGCCTGGCTTTACGTCTTCTCGAGAATAATAAGGGAGCCCGGGAAAGTAATGGTAATAGGTGACGTGGATGCGGGTAAAACTACTTTCTGTTTGATGCTTGCCAACTTCCTGTTCAGTAAGAAGATGAATATCGGTGTGCTTGACCTCGATGTTGGGCAGTCGCATATCGGACCTCCAACAATGCTGGGTTTGGGCAAAGTGAGCAGCAGGCTGAATAACCTTGAGGAGATAAAACCGATTGCCACCTATGATGTTGGCAGTGAATCTCCTGCAGGTTTTGCGGAAATCATTGTCAATGGTACTGAATTCCTGATGGCTGAAGCTGAGAAAAGAAAGTTCGAAGTAGTAATTATCGATACGACCGGTTATATCAGGACCGATGAGGCAGTCAATTTGAAACTGGATAAGATAAGGACGATCGAACCGGATTACGTTATCTTGTTGGAGAAGGAGAATGAACTCCATGAGTTGAAAAAGTGCCTTGAAGATGCTGGTGTTTCCTTCATAAGGCTGACAGCTACCGCAGAGACGCGCGAGAGGGATCTTGAGGAGAGAGCGAAGTTCAGACGCAGGTCGTGGTCGAGGCACCTCGTATATACATTGCGAAGGATCTTGAATAAGAGAGTAGATAAGAATTAAATCCTGGTATCAGGAGAAATTGGTCGTTGATTATGAATTGGAAGGAGAAAGGAATAGATGTTTGAAAATAGAAAGTGTCCGCTTCTAACAGTGGATATTATAATCCGTTATGAGGGGGGAATTGTGCTTATCGAAAGGAAGTATGAACCTTATGGCTGGGCGATTCCGGGCGGATTCGTCGATTATGGCGAGTCGGTTGAGGACGCTGCTCTTCGGGAGGCGGAGGAGGAGACTTCACTGAAGGTGACAAACTTAAAGCAGTTCCATGTTTATTCCGATCCTTCCCGTGACGAGAGAGCGCACACGGTTTCTGTCGTGTTTACAGGTGATGGAGTCGGGGAATTGAAAGCGGAAGACGATGCGAAGAACGCAAAAATCTTTACAAAAGATACTTTACCTGATAAAATACCGTTCGATCACAGGAAGATATTGGAGGATTATTTTAGTAAGAGTAGTAAGTAGCAAGTGAGCGTTAAAAAACTGAAAAATGAATATAGATTAACGACTGAAGATTTTAGAAGTTAAGGAAATATAACTGGGGTGGGTGTAGGAGTACATTAACTTTGTATGCCCAAATTATGGAAGGATAATTTGGTATTAACTTATGTTTCATATACCGCTATTAAATTCCAGGAAGATTTGCATACAAGCTAATGTGTTTTTCAGGGTGGGGAATAGAAAATAGTAGGCAGTATGCAGTAGGAACCAATACGCAGTATTGGTTAGTAGGCAGTGAAAGAGAGTACTGAGAAGGAATGCTACTACAGCCGCAGGTGCTTTAGCCTGCGAGGCATAGAATACAAAGGAAGTAGCCAGTAGTAAGTATTAAGGGGGAAGTATAAGACGAGGGACGTGAGGACGAACGGACGATAAGCAGCACTCGACAATTCTTCGTCTCGGGGGGTAGGGACATGGTGGGCCTTGTCCGAAAGGTGGGGGGAACTTTTTCCAATTGACAATCGCCTGAAACCATTTATATTTTATCATATAATAATATGATATACATTATACCTAAAGAGGTGGGTGAATGAGAAGAAACATTTATATTTTATGTTTCATTATTTTATCATTATCTTCTGCCCATGCTCAGACTGAGGTATCAGGTGATGTAAGTGGTGTTTGGGAGGAAAGCGGTTCACCTTATTTGGTGATAGGGAACCTTTGTGTACCTACCGACAGTAGCTTGAGGATTATGCCTGGTTGTTCAGTAATTTTCCAGAGTAGATACGGATTTTGGGTGGATTCAAATGCGGTATTGAAAGCCATCGGTTTAGAAAACCAGTTAATTACTTTTACTGCAGCTGATACCCATTTTACAGATACTTCAGGGGGGCACTATGGGATCGATTTTTATTACGCTGATAGTAGTTGTTCTTTGTCATATTGCGAAATTGAGTATGGAAATGGTTATGGGGATGAAAATAATGGGGGAGCTATAAATATTAATAGTACATTCTTAGTAATATTAAATTGTTCAATTCATTCGAACAGAGCGAGAAATGGGGGTGGCGGTATTTTTAGTAAGGACTCCAATCCCTTGATTAAAGACTGCTACATATATGATAACTTTGCTGGCCATGGTGGAGGATTGGATCTTCGAGGTGATAGCCCACGTCTTATTAATCTTCATATAATCAATAATTATTGCTATGGGGAAGGGGGAGGGATAAACTGCTGTTATACTACTGCTCGTATTGAGAATTGCGTTATAGCTAGGAACAAGTCTGGAGATTCTGGTGGAATGTTTTGTGGACATTTTTCAGAACCAATTATTGTAAATTGTAACATTATTGATAATGTATCTGCATCTAATGGAGGGTCGTTAGGATCTTATTGGGAATCAAATCCAATTGTATTCAATTGCGTTTTTGAGGGAAATCTTGCCCCAGAAACCAATGAAATAGCAATTTATACGGAATACCTTGAAGAATATGTGATTAGTAGCAAAGTTACTATTGCATATTCCAGTGTAAGGAGGCGCCAATGTCATGCGTATGGAGATGAATCCCGATTTGTATGGTTAAGTGATTTTTTTCATGAGGTTCCTTACTTTGCTGATGCCCTTTTTCATTTAATACCCGGATTTTCTCATTTTATCGATGCAGGGGTTGGCGAGTTGGAAGTTCCTGGAGATACAACATATTATGCTCCCAGCTTCGATATTGATGGTGACTCAAGACCATTCGGTGAATCATGGGATATGGGCGTGGATGAATACGTACCCGGTTTTGAGTACTGTGGTGAAGTATATGGTGATTGGAGATTGGAAGACGGTCCATATTTTGTAACATGCGATATTCACGTTCCACCAGAAAGCACATTAATTATTCATCCTGAGGTAACGGTTAATTTCATGGGGAATTATAAACTTACGGTGGATAGCAACGCTGTCCTAAAAGCCATCGGAAATGTGTTCGACTCGATTACATTCATCTCTCCAGATACTCACCTGACTGACTCGAGTGGGGGTCATAGAGGAATTCAATTCCATCGTGCTGCAGAAGGTTGCACCCTTAAATATTGTAAAATCCAATATGGGAATGCTATCGGAGAAGACATTGAATCTAATGGCGGAGGAATCGGGTGTTATGGTTCCAATCCCGTAATTACCAGATGCACCATTAAAGAATGCTCTGCAAACAACAAGGGCGGAGGAATCTATTGTACTTCAAGGTCCTCCCCGGTTATTTTCAGAAATAGTATTTATCTTAATTCGAGTTACGGGGGCGCTGGAATATGTGTTGATGACCTCTCCTCTCCGATTATAAACTTCAATACGATAAGAGAAAACACAGCGGATATTGGCGCCGGAATACACGTTATAGGTTCTAATCCAACGATAAATGCAAATTACGTTTACTCCAACCAGGCTGATTCAGGGGGAGCATTTGCCATTGAAAATTCTTCCCGTGTAGAACTTTATAACAATGTTATTTTCAATAATAATGCAAACTACAACGGTGGTGCAATTTCAGTATGTAATAATTCAGCATTGAACCTGATAAATAATACATTCTCCCTGAATTCCTCAGAATATGGGGGAGCAATATTTGCTGAGCAAAATTCTGAAATTATCGTTCTAAACTCAATTTTTTACAATGATTCTGCTTCATTGGGAGAAGAAATATATATATTATCTCATTTTGTTGAACCTTGCACAATCTTTGTTGGATATTCAGTTATTGATTCGAGCAAATGCCACTGGAATAGCGACATAAACCTGATTCTCTGGGAAGAAGGAAATATAAATTGTGATCCTTTATTTTTAGATAGTATATACCATATTTCATTCGACTCACCATGTAAAAATGCGGGTACAAAATATATTTACTTTTCACCCTGGGACACTATTCTCTATTCCCCTGTAATAGATATCGATTCCAGTTATAGGTATCTTGAAGAGATTTGGGACATTGGTGCAGATGAATTTTTATCGTTCTTCTGTGGTGAGGTATTTGGTAGATGGACTAAGGACAGCACTCCATATTATATTTATTGTAATGTATATATTCCCCAGGAAAGCACCTTGATTATTGAACCTGGCGTCGATATAATATTTCTTGGTAATTACCAGATCAGTATTGAGCCGAATGCTCTTCTCAAAGCTATCGGAATTGAGAATGATTCTATTATTTTTACTGCAATGGACACCTTATTCACCGATTCGTCTGGTGGGCACCATGGGCTCAGGTTTGATAGAGCAGCAGAAGGGTGCAGCCTTGTGTATTGCAAAGTAGAGTATGGAAATACAATTGGAACCGAAACTGAGCCATTTGGCGGAGGTATTTATTCTTATGCATCCTCTCCATTTATAAGTAGTTGTCAAATAACAAAATGCAATGCCCTATATGGAGGAGGAATTTATATTAGAGACTGTAAAATTAATATCGAGAACAGCCAATTCCTTAATAATCATGCTGATAGTATTGGCGGAGGTCTGTTTGCTTGTTCCTCAAATGTTTATATAACCGGTAATGCTTTTTCACGTAACAATTGTTCCGAACAAGGTGGTGGCATTGCCTGCTTAGACAACCAATTAATTACAATAACCCGAAACAAATTTGAGAATAATCATTCTTTGTATGGAGGAGGGTTAAGTATTGTAAATTCTGCTGGGAATTTTAGCAACAATATCCTGGCGAAAAATTCAGCAATCGCAGGGGGAGGAATTCAAATAATTAAAAATTCGAGACTAACTATGCTAAACAATACCATTACTGGAAATGTTGCTGATTCCATTGGGGGGGCAATTTCCCTTAGAAACGGCGTTAATTTAAGCTTATTAAACAATATTTTCTGGGAAGACACTGCTGGGTTTGGGCAAGAAATACATGTAGGCTTTACTGACAGTGCGGATAGTATGATCCAGTGTTCTATATATTTTTCCTATTGTGACATCGACTCAGCCGGGGTAGGTGGTGAAGAACATGCTAGCTTCGTTTACTGGAATTCAGGTAATATATATTATAATCCTCTATTTGAAATTCCCACGTATCAACTTTCTTCAATTTCACCATGCATCGATTCAGGAAGGGGTTATACTTTCAATTTATGGAGTGATTCAATTTATGCCCCATTTGTTGACATCAGGAATTATCCACGTCCCTTTGGTCCTGGATGGGATATGGGAGCTTTTGAATTTGGTATTGACACTGTAGAATTCACTTGTGGAAACATCAGTGGAGTATGGAGAGTTTCTGAATCACCATATTATATAAGCTGTGATGTTCATATCCCACCAGATAGCACATTAGTTATCGAACCAGGATGTAAAATAATTTTTCTGGGAAATTATAAGTTTTGTGTCGATAGGAATGCTACCTTAATAGCAATTGGCTCTGAAGCAGATTCGATTATTTTTACTGCTCTCGATACTTTCTTGACTGATTCATCGGGGGGGCATCACGGGATCAGGTGTGAATATGTTGAAATATGCACCCTTTCTTATTGCAGAATTGAATATGGAAATGCCTATGATAATAAGGGCGGGGGAGTTTACTCCTTATATTCAAATATCGTAGCAAAAAACTGTAATTTTACTCATAATAGCTCATTGGGAGGTGATGCAATTTACTGTAAGGAATCAAGCCTGACCCTTGAAAATTGTACAGTCACCCAAAACCGGAAAAGCAATACAATCGATTGTTCTTATAGGTCAAATGTAAACATAATTAATAATACAATTGTAGATAATAAAGGAAGGGGAATTTACATTCAATATATATGTGATGTCAATATAAAAAATAATACAATACGAGGGAATCAAAATGGAGGAATATGTATCAAGCAGTCAAACGCAATTATTAAGAATAATGTAATCGCTAATAATTCAACTGCATACGAAGGGGGCGGGATACTTTGCGATTATTATTGGAATCAGTTGATAACTGATAATACTATCGCAGGAAATACAGCGACTTATGGAGGTGGAATTGCATGCACGAGAAATATTGAATCTAGTATAGCAAATAACATTATTTTTGGAAATTACGCGTGTAATGGAGGGGGAGGAGTCTATTCATCATCTAATAATATAGAACTAATGAATAATAGGATATCCTATAACGTTACTGACAGTGTTGGTGGAGGAATTGCTTGCAGCGGTGGTTCTGCTTTTATATTCTATAACAGTATTCTAGAAAATAAAGCTTCAAAGGGAGGGGGTTTGGGGTTTATTGAAGATGCAACGGGGAAAATAGTAAATAATTCAATTTATAATAATTATTCTATTTTGGGTGGGGGTGTTTATGGAAAAGGTTCTATAATAGCTATTGAAAAAAATTTAATTTTAAATAATGGTGCAGATGAAAAAGGAGGTGCTATTGCTTTTTTAAATAACAGTCAAAATCAAAAAGTACAACGCAATAAAATTTCTTACAACGAATCCGGAAATGGATCAGTTATATATTCTTTGGGATCGAAAAGTATAATAGAAAACAATATTATAAATGATAATCTGTCAACCAACAGTGGTACAATTCATTGTACTTTTTCCGAGGTTCGTATAGTTAATAACACTATTACTGAAAATTTTGCTAATGAATCAGGTGGGGCAATTTTCGCAGGAGATTCTTCTGAAATTAACGTTTTTAACACCATTTTATGGAATGATTCAGCAAGCATTGGAAGCGAAATCTATTTAGCTGATAGTTCAATTGGAGTTAATGCTATAATTGTGACATCTTCAGATATAGATTCTGAAGACTGTTACGCTGGAGAAGGTTCAGAAATTGTATGGATGGAGGGAAATATCAATGTTTTACCTCAATTCTCGGATACCCTTTATAATTTACTTGAAAGTTCACCATGTATAGATGCGGGAAACCTGTTTGCTATTACTATATCAGGGGACACGATTACCGCACCAATGATAGATTACACGGGCAAACCCAGACCTTTACTTTCAAACTGGGATATTGGAGCTTGTGAATATTCGTCCGATACTCTCCACACTGTTTGTGGTATTGTTTGTGGTGTTTGGGAAGCACTTCATTCTCCTATATATGTTGGATGTGATATCTTTATTCCTTTAGACAGTACTTTGGTTATTGAACCTGGTTGTTCGGTAATATTTTTAGGGCATTTTAAGTTCGAAATAGAAAATAATGCTTTGTTGAAAGCAATAGGAACTGAATCAGACTCCATCGTTTTTTCAGCTATAGATACAAATTTTTCTGATACCAGTGGTGGATTCTATGGATTAAGGTTTATTAACGCTGCTTTGGGATGTTCTCTGAGCTATTGTAAAATAGAATATGGACATGCAATAGGTGAAGAAGAAGAAGATAGAAAAGGTGGTGCAATTTATTGTGATAGCTCAACCATTGTTATTGAAAATTGTAATATAACTAAGAGCCATGCTGATGAAGGTGGAAGTGGTATGTATATTTATAACTCTAATGCTATTATCTCCGAAAATAAAGTATCCAATAATTTCTCAGGTTCAGCTGTATATTGTTACAAATCACAGTGTAATGTAATTAATAATGAAATTGAGAATAACCAAAATGGCAATGGTATTTTACTTTATTATACATATTCTAGTATCAATAATAATTTTATAAACTTGAACGAAGGATGTGGAATATACTGCGACGGTAATGGTGAAGTTTATATCAGTGATAATATCATTATGAATAACTGCACAGATGGGCACGGTGGAGGTGTATTGATTGCAGGATCAACAAAACCTATTATAAGTAATAATGTTATAACTTATAATGTTTCCGGGAACTGTGGAGGAGGAATATATTATGGTGGAGATCCAGGATATTACATAATAAACAATATGATTTCTAACAATACTGCTTTATATGGTGGAGGAATAGGAGCGAAGTATAACCGTAAACCGTTTATCATAAATAATACTATAGTCAATAATAATGCCAGCAAAGGTGGGGGTTTATATTTCTTTTACGATTGTAAACCCATAATATTTAATACCATTCTTTGGGGGAATATAGCTGACGAGGGGAATGATATTTTTGCAGAGGGTTGGTATTACGATGATTATGAAGAATACTACTATGATCGTCCTTGTTATGTCAGTGTTGCATATACAAACATCGATTCACTTGAATGTGAAGTGCAGAATGAAAGTATCGTATTATGGGAAGAGGGAAACATCTTAGTTGATCCTCTATTTTTATCACATTCCGATTTTCACCTGCAGCCAGGTTCCCCTTGTATAGATTCTGGTATGGATTCTGTATCCATTAATAATCCTGCATGGGATACAGTTTTATATGCCCCTTCTCAGGATTTTGAAGGCGATTACCGACCTTTCGATTTATCTTGGGATATAGGCGCTGATGAATACAATCCGTCATACTTCATCGATTCAACACCTCCATGTATTATATGGATTTACCCCATTGAAGGAATGGTTAATGTACCGATCGATACTTCAGGTAAAATTAACATCTGTGGTTTATGCAGTGCAGTTTATGAAACCGAGGTGGATTCAAGTTCTATTATGACATGGGTTACCTCAGTTACTAATCCTGATTATTCAAAATACCTCGATTTTACCGTTACTCCAAATAGCTGCTTAGGTTATGAAATTTCTTTTGATTTTGATGATTCTGCTTATGTGGATTTGCCGTACAATTCTGAAATCGAAATGTGTGTTCAAGCAAACGATATGACTGGAAACGCTGTCCTAGAATGTATTTCATTTTCCACAGATAAATATTATAGCTACGTCTGCGGTAATGTATCAGGTTGCTGGACAAAGGAGCTATCCCCCTATTGTGTAACATGTAACATTATTATTCCAACTGACAGTACACTTATAATATATCCCGGTGTTGAAGTAATATTTACCGGATATTATGAATTCTTTGTGGATTCCAATGCTGTTTTAAAAGCCGTCGGAAATGAGACGGATTCAATAATCTTCACTGTCATTGAAAGCCTTTTCCATGGTGAAAGTTATGGTCACCGAGGTTTAAGGTTTTATAAATCCGCAGAAAGCTGCGAACTCGCCTACTGCCGGATTGAATATGGCAATGCAGATGACTTTGACGATAGTGATCCAGATCAAAGTAATGGGGGTGGTATTTTCTGCCTCACCACTGACTTGTCTATTATTAATTGTTTGATTCGCTATAACACCGCAAGGGATTATGGCGGAGGCATCTATTTTAGGGATTCTGATCCCGTTGTTGAAAAAAATAAAATAACCCAAAATGCTGCTCCCGCTGGGGGAGGATTGTATTTTCACCTTTCAAACCCGATTATAAATGGAAATACAATTTCACAAAATTCCTCTGATTATGGTGGTGGTTTTTGTTTCAATTATTCAAATGCGTCTCTTCAAAGCAACTATATAACCCATAATAGTGCTCTTGAGTCAGGCGGGGGAATCTTAGAATTCAAATCCGACGTTGAAGGAGTCAATAATATCTTATCTAATAATGCTTCTGATATTGGTGGGGCAATGTACTTGGAAACACAATCTCGGTTTATATCAATTAACAATACAATAGGTTTAAATTCAGCTAGTTCCCATGGAATTGGTATTTATTGTAGAAATAAATCACGAGTAACTTTATTTAATACTATTTTATGGGAGAATCCAACAGGTGTTGAAGAAGCTATTTATATATCATATTACAATGCTACCTCTCCATGTTCAGTACTTATCGCTTATTCAGATTTAGAAATGACTTATTGTTATATAGAACCTGGAGCGGGAGAAATCACATTTGGTTCTGGTATTATCTCGGATAATCCTGCGTTTATAGATACCTTCTTACAGCTTCCCGAGACATCTCCATGCATTGACGCTGGTGTAGAATATTTATATATCCACAAATCGGGAGAAATAATCTGGGCGCCTCTTATTGACTTTTATGGTACACAAAGACCGGTCTCTCTAAAATGGGATATTGGCGCATTCGAATTTGGGGTTAACTTGAGCACCCCTGAATATGAACTTGATATACACACCTTTCCAAACCCATTCAACACTTTTGTAAATATTGTTATCAAGGCTTTTGGTAATACAGTATTGTATGATAATACACAAATACAGGTTTTCAATATCAATGGAAGAAAAATAGCAGATCTATCTGAACACCTTAGTTTAAATTTAAACTATGTCAAAGAGCAATATAATAGAGACGAATTAGGAAATAGAACTTCAACAATCTCTTGGCATCCACAGAATATCCCATCAGGAATTTATTTAATTCGTGTAATATACGAAGACCAATATGCTTTAAAAAAAATCTTGTATTTAAAATAGCATTACCATCATACTGTTCTATTCTTTTTAAAGACCATATTTGAAAACCGTGCCCCTAAATTTAGTAGAAACAAATTCTCTGACTTCATCAACATTTATATTGCTTTAATTCTTATTTCGTATATAATTTTTCATGAAACACCAAAAAGCCCAGGTATTAAATTGAAAGACCAAAGCACAAAAATATATAGCACCGCTGTTCTTGCTGTAATTTTACTTCTCGTCGCCTTCTTCACCTACTTCAACTCCCTCGACGGTAAATTCATCGCGGACGATGAAACGCTCATCGTGAACAACACACAATTTCTCTCCCACCTGGAGAATATACCCAAATCCTTCAGAATACACTACAAGGTGAATCAACCGAATGAACTGGCGTTCTTCAGACCGGTAGTGCTATGCTCGTACATAGTCGATTATCAGCTCTTCGGTCTCAATCCGCGCGGGTTCCACTTCAGGAATACCATGCTCCACGCTATCAATTGCCTGCTAATCTTCTGGCTGCTTATCCTGCTCACTCGCAAGAAACTCCTTGCGTTTTTTACCGCCCTCCTTTTTGCTGTCCACCCGATCCACGTAAACGCCGTTGCCTGGATATCCGGACGCCCGGAGCTCTTCTCCACTCTCTTCTCGCTGCTCACACTTATCCTTCTGCTTTTACACGTGCAAAAAAAGAAGCAAATATGGTTCATCATCAGCTTCGTTACATTCTACCTCGCTCTCCTGTCAAGAGCGACCGCCGCATTCACTGTGGCGATAATACCCCTCGTACTTATAGCTAAAGAAAAGCTGGACAGGGATTTCCAAATTGAGCCGCTGATAATACTGAGGTACTTCCTGACCTATGCGGTGGTATTAGCCTTTTATATCCTGCATCGGTACGTGGTGCTCGGTCCTCTAAGCTCACTTCGAGTTGTCGATGGGCTTCCGTTCTTTTCAAGATTAGGCAATTCTTTCACTCTTGGGCTGTACTACATCGGGAAGATTATTTTACCCCTTAAATTCGAGTTCTATCCCAGCTTGAATCTAACTGGTAGGTTTTTTACCTTCTCAAATATCGCTGGAATTCCCGTTTTTCTCGTACTGGCAGCTCTCACCTTTTATTTCTATAACAGGAAGCATTTGATATCATTTTCCATCCTGCTTTTTTTGCTATCAATTTTACCGATTGTCAATATTATTCCCGTCGATCTGGGCTGTAAAGAATGCGTTCTCTACTTTCCCTCCCTGGCATTCTGCCTGGTCCTCGGAATTATCCTTCATGGGTTGATACAATCAAAGACGACCTGGTTAAAATATACGGTCTTTGTAATTGTGATAATTGCAATGGCTGCTTCTGTCCTTGTGACGAATAAGCGAACTCAGCTCTTCACTAGCGGTCTTAAATTCTGGGAGTATATGGTTGAAGAATATCCGCGTCTTGCTACAGCGCGTAACACTCTCGGGGCTATCTACCTTGAGCGTGGGAATTTAGACGATGCCCGGGAGGAATTCCAGAAGGCTATTAGGTTAGACCCCCGAAACTGGGCAAGTTATTATAATATGGGGTTGCTGTACGCCGAGGAGAAGGAGCTGGGTAAGACTATCTACTACTGGGAACGTACAAGGGAACTCTACACAGATTTGAAGCTCCTGGAAGACCTGGGACTCACCTACTTCACCATCAAGGATTTCAATAAAGCCATCGAAGTTTGGGAAGATGCATTGAAGATCGACCCACATAACAGCATGATCGAGTACTACATTCGCACCACTCATGAACTTATCGAATACGAAGATTCTATTCGGGCTGCGAATCAGGATTCGGGTTGATTCTTTTGTCAGTCATATTAAGTACTATTTAACTTATAATGGTGTATTTGATTCAGTCAGCATGCTGATATTTATAATTTGACATATTTATATTTTACCGTTATTTTATGAAATTAGTAATAACTAAGTGGTTAACTAAAAAAGTTTTCAAAGAATTTATGAGATAATAGACCATTAATTTGTTTAACAACGGGATAAGATTCTTTGGTATCCCAAAGAGGATAAAAAGGACATGGAATTTAGAAATTCTATTTTTGTGTTATTTATTTTACTGGTCTTTGCTAATATGGCGCTTGCTGCAACCGTACATTTTGCGTTAGTAAATGATTGTCACGCAATCATGGAGACCTTTGGACCGCGCGACCCCGCCTCTCTGGAAGCTCCTTATGGAGGGTACCCCCGAGCTGTGACGGTCCTGAATTGGCTTCGGGAACTCTACCCGGACATCATCTGTGTCCATGCCGGAGACATAATCTCGGGGGATTTTCTATCCACTACGACAAGGGGGCTCGCGATGTACGACCTCTGGCTTGCTGCCGGCATTCGGGTTTTTGCTATCGGTAATCATGAGTTCGAGTACGGACCCTATGTGCTCGATTCCATACTTGGGATGATGGACGTTCCGCTTGTCTGCGCGAACCTTGATGCTCCTGGATTCCCGAACCTGCAGGCTGCGATGGAACCCTACCGTATCTTCCCCGTACCAGGCGACGAACCCGGGGATACCATCCGGATCGCTATCGTGGGTCTATGCACCCAGGAAACCAATGTAGCAGGATGGCCAGATCCCCTGGAATTGACAGACATAATACCTGCCGTGGATACTCTGACGCTTCCACCAGAGGTCGATGCATCAGTAGCTTTGACACATCTGAGTTACTGGGATGATGAGTCTCTCGGCACGAGAATCCCATGGTTAGACGCTATTATTGGAGGGCATGATCATGCTATCTTGGAAGAGCCGATCTGGGCTTACCACGGGTCCGACAGCACTCCCATAGTGAAAGCCGGAGCGTATAACCGGTGCGTGGGACACCTCGCCATGGAATATGTGCCCGGTGAAGGACTGGAGTACCTCTACTGGGAAGCTATCCATCTTAACGACGCGATCGCGCATGATCCATCCGCAAGGGCGATGCTTGATGTTTACAGGGATTATATAAGCGCGCACCCGAGAGTTGGACTCGATCCTTACTCAACTGTGGCATTTTATGCCGAATCGGACATATCCAATCACCCGGTGGCTTCCGGGGGCACAGGTTACTCGGACACCCCGGAAGGCAATCTGGTTACTGACGCGTATAGGGCTGTTACAAGCGCCGATGTGGCATTTGATGCGCGCGGTTCACTAAGAATGCGAATCTATGAAGGACCGGTTACCTACGCAGACCTCTTCAGAGCGATGCCCATGGGACTCGACGAGGAAAGCGGTTTGAACGCGCCTCTCGTGGTTTTCGAAGTATCCGGCGCGCAACTCAGGGAATTGCTCGAGATCTCTCTCTATGGCTCCGATATCGACTACTCGGTCTTCCCCGAATTCAGCGGCATGCACCTTCGCTTCAATCCAAACGGATTCCCGTTTACAAGAGTCCAGACTGATAGCTGGACCGTTGGCGGTGAGCCCTGGAACGATACCGAAACCTACCTGATTGGCGGGAACACGCTCCTTATATTTGCCCTGGATATGATCGGGTATTCAATTCCAGGTGTCGATACACTCGATATAACCGCTTATGAAGCGCTTGTGGAATACTGCACCGATCCTGATTTCGTTCCCCGATACGAATCCGCTGGGAGATTGATAAACATAGACACTGGTGTAGAAGAATCCCCAATTACTATTGACAAGTTCGATATTCTGTGTTATCCTAATCCGTTTAATTCAATTGTTAATATTGAAATTGCTGGAGTACGGGCGTTACATGTAACGCCCTTACAGATGGAAATTTACGATATGAACGGAAGACTGGTTATCTCCGACAGGGAGGGATGCCTGTCCATACAAGGCAAGGACGCCTTTCCAAACTTAAACAATTCTTTCCCCCAATCCATTGGGGAAAGTGGGTCCAATGATTATCGGAGTCGAAAGGGGGAATTTTCATGGCGACCAGAACCAAATGTAAGTTCTGGCTTATACCTGGTCAAAGTCAGATACGGAGAGTTTTCAGATTCACGAAAGGTTCTTTATTTAAAATAAAAAAGAGATATTTTAAATGTTTTTGTAAACCCGCATGTAAGAGGATATTACAACTTCACAAGTTCAATAATGTTTTTTTGAAATAATGATTGCAAATGATATAAATTTATGATGGAGGATAAATGAGAATTGTAGATTTAAGAAGCGATACTGTAACCAAGCCGACGCCATCGATGATGGAGGCTATTATGAACGCCGAATTGGGCGACGATGTCCTCGGAGACGACCCTACTGCTCAGCGCCTTGAGGAAATTTCAGCGAAGAGGGTGGGCAAGGAAGCTTCTATGTTCGTCCCCAGCGGAACCATGGCAAACCTGGTATGCGCCCTCACCCATTGCGCACGCGGGGAGGAGGTTATTCTCGGTGACGTTTCGCACATTTTTCTGAACGAAGCGGGGAGTATGTCCGCTGTAGGGGGGATTCATCCACACTTAGTGCCCAACCAGCCCGACGGTACTATCAAGCTTGAGGACATCGAAGCAGCGGTCAGGGGGGACAATGTTCACTGGCCCCGCACCCGGCTGATATGCCTGGAGAACACGCATAACCGCTGCTATGGCGGGGTGCTTACTCCCGGGTATATCGAGTCGGTATGCCAATTCGCGAAGGAGCGCGGGATTTCCGTTCATCTCGACGGCGCGCGAGTATTCAACGCTGCAGTCGCACTCGGTGTCGATGTTACCACCTTCACCCGCAGCGTTGACTCGGTGATGTTCTGCCTCTCGAAAGGACTCTCCGCGCCCATCGGCTCGATGGTGTGCGGAACGGATGAGTTCATTGCGGAGGCGCGCCGTAACCGCAAGGTTCTCGGTGGCGGCATGAGACAGGTAGGGATAATAGCCGCAGCTGGGATAAAGGCTGTCGAGGAAATGCCACAACGCCTGCATGAAGACCATTTCAACGCGCGCAAGCTGGCTGAAGGTATCGCCGGGATACCCGGACTGGCTACCGAGCTGGACCGTATCAAGACGAATATCATTTATTTCGACATAACCACAGATAAACTAACACCTGATGAGCTAGTGAACCGCCTGGGTGATAGGGGCGTCAAGTTATTATCGACAGGACCCAAGCGCTTTCGGGCAGTGACACATTACGGCATCACGGAAGAGGATATCGATATTGCTTTGGTCGCATTGCGGGAAGTGATGGGAGAAACGAACTGAATAATGAATATCGATTAACGATTGAAGATTCAAAAAATGGTGGGTAAAAATAGCCAGTATTTGGTATTAAGTGGGCGGGGGTAAATGATGGGAGAATGAAGAAAGACAATAGCTGTTCAGGACAACAATAAAAGCGGGGTGGGTGTAGGAGTGCGTTGACTTTGTATGCTGGAATATACCAAATAAAAGTACATTTCAAATCTCAGGGATTTTCTCTTAGGTTTAATTGCTTGAGTTTAAAGGGATTACGTGAGAGCTGTCGCCTTAGGAATCACTATATTTCTGGTT
>JAFGQG010000132.1 GCA_016935765.1 bacterium | reverse complement strand
TGTTAAGTACATCTCAATCTCAAGTTCTGGATGACAGTTTTTTTATTTGGGTGGAGGGTGCTTTTGTTTATTCCGTTCGACACAAACTACCCGGGATGTCATCCTGATGCGCAATGTGGTAATTGATTTATTAATTGCTGTTTGCCTTGAAGGATTAGCTGCAGCGGTTACGAAGAATTGGCGGAAGGATCTTACTCCAAAGTGAATTTAGGAGCAAAATACTCAATTTTATTACTTAAAGTAAATTATCAAGTAATTAATACAATTCAATGCATTACAATAAGATATTAATAACATATATCAGTCATTCCTTCTCAGGCAGGCATTCAATAACGCTGCCCCCTCAGAACCCAGCTTGATGAAATTCAACTTGAATTGCTCGAAACCAGACTGCACCAACTTCCCGCGGACCGAAGCCCTCGTATCCCATGGGTAGATACCCCAACTACGCACAGCCATAGGATTATATTTACGCATGCTGTTATGAATACAGACCCCCAACTTATAACCTGCTTTTCGCGCGATCTCCTGGATTCTCTCATTCTGCTTCCCAAACGGGTATGATAACGCCAGCACAGGTTTGCCGAGCATATTCTCAAGGTGCTCCTTCGAGTCTTTCAACTCCCGATAACACTTCTCGTTGGTCAAATGAAGCAGATTCTCGTGGTTGACCGTATGAGACCCGAATTCCAATCCCGTTTTCGAAAGTCGTTTTATTTGAGCTTCTGTCAGGTGCTTGAATTTTCCTCTCGCTCTCGTATCCCAGTAGTTCCGCTTCCCCATATATCCGGTTATCACAAAGATTATCCCTGAGAAATTATATTTCTTCAATATATGAAAGCTGTTCCGGACTGTCGTTTCATAGGCGTCATCAAAAGCCAACATGAATTTTTTACCTCCGGATGCCTGAAATGGATTTTCAATCAGCTCTTCAGTCTTTACAGCCCTATATCCCATTCCGTGTATGAACCGCAACTGTTTATCGAACATTGACATAGGCATCGAATCAGGATCGAGGGAAAGATGACTGGTTATCTTGTGATAAGCGAGTATGGGTATGGTTTTACTTTCCGGTGTGCCCAAAGCCCCCCTTTCCTCGTTCAGTCTGGCTAAGATCATCAACCTTTTCAATCTCTGCTTTATGAACCCTTGTAAATACAAGTTGCGCGATGCGGTCGCCGGGATTTATCACGAAATCTTCCTTGCTGAAATTGAAGAGAATTATCTTGACTTCGCCGCGGTAGTCGGCATCGATCGTGCCGGGAGCATTGAGCAAGCCTATGCCCTCCTTTGCAGCTAATCCTGAGCGTGGTCGCACCTGCCCTTCATAGCCCTCTGGTATCTCGATCGCTATTCCCGTAGGCACCGTCGTAAAACCGCCGGAAGGTATGGTAACGGGTTCATCTATTCCCGCGGAGAGATCGACTCCACTAGAGTGCTCGGTCATGTAACCCGGCAGTTTCGCGCTATCCCGTAAAAATTTAACTTTGATCGTTAGTTCAGCCATGAAACCCCTATTCTGTTATTCTTTCAATTTTGGATGGATCAACAGCATCAATAGTAAAAAGGTCGCCTTTGAGTTTTGATTCGACCCATATTTCTTTACCATCGGTTTCCATTAGGATTGCGCCATCCTCGCTGGTTTTGAGAATTACTATATCCAGGCTATCCATTCTGGCAACCACTTCAGGGGAGGGGTGCCTGAACCTGTTTTTTCTGCCAACTGAGATTACTCCAACCTTCGGATTCACCGTTTCCAGGAATAATTCGGAGGATGAGGTTTTTGAACCGTGGTGTCCAACTTTGAGTACGTCCACTTCCAGCTCTTTTTCATATTTTTTTGTCAGGTAGAATTCTGAAAAGGTGCCAATGTCCCCGGTAAACAGGAAGCTTGCATCTTTGTAGGTTACTTTCAGCACGATTGAGCCCTCGTTTATATCATAGTAATAATCGCCGTTTTTGTTCACGAACATGGAGTCCGGATGGAGCACTAAGACTTCTACTTCACCAAAGCCTTTGATTGTATCTCCGGCAGTTACAACCTTGAATTCGATGTCATTTTCCTTGATTTTCGCAAGGTAATCCTTGTATAACTGAGAAGGGTAACCAGCCCCGATATCGTACACCTTTTTAACGATGAAATCGTCGATGATGGGAGGGAAGCCCCCTATGTGGTCTGATTGCGGGTGAGTGCCGACCATCGCGTGGATAGTAGTCGTCCACTCGCCTTTGGTGATGCCGTTCCAAAACCCTTTAGCCAGTGACCCTTGAGACCATAGATACGGTTGGTGAGTGAAGAAATAATTCGTTTCATCGCCGCCATCGATGATCATGTTCTTCCCATTTGGGAAGTGCAGGAGCGCGGAATCGCCCTGCCCGACATCGAAGAACAGTATCGTCAAGTTGTTGGCTTTGGGACCTGTGGCTGAGAGTACGATGAGTAGGGCGATTGCTACTACCACCGCGGAGAGTGCCGGGATAGCTATCTTAGGGCGGATTTTCAGTTGTATCCATATCCATTTAAAACCGTGGTAAGAGAAGAGGAGTACGACTCCGAACCATCCGATAAAGAACCATACGGAGGGCGCTTGGACCGGAATGAACGCCCATGGTTGTTTAGCGAAGAAGCCCACTACCCAGAGCAGGCATGAGAGAACGAGCCAATTTGCCGCCGCGAATATCTTAGCTATCCCCAATGGGATTAGACCGGTGAACACCATGGTTATCCCGAGTGCGATGACTATGAACATGACCGGGATAACAAAGAGGTTAGCTAACGGGGCGATAAGTTGAAATTTGTGAAAGTAGTACATGGTAACGGGTGCAGCGAACATTGTGACGGAGAATGATACAAGGAAAGCCTGTAGGATCCATTTGACTAGCTTAAGCTTGAACTTTTCAGCTTCCATAATTTTCTGTGTGATTTTTTCCTTAAGTCTAGAATAGAGGATGGCTTTTCCTCTTAAAGCAAGGAATGAAACCCACTTTACTAGCTTAATCGGGGACTTTTCAGCTTCCATAACTTTCTGTGTGATTTTTTCCTTAAGTCTAGAATAGAGGATGGCTTTTCCTCTTACTCCAAGTAATGAAACCCAATTAACTACCTTAGTCAGGGACTTTTCAGCTTCAATAATTTTCTTTGGGATTATTTTTTTTATTCTAGAATAGAGAATGGCTTTTCCTCTTACGCCAAGGTATGAAACCCAATTGACTAACTTAAGAGGTACCCCCTCAGCTTCCATAATTTCCCTTGGAATTAATTCTTCCAGTCTCGGGTAGAGAATCGCGATTCCGCTTACTGCGAGGAATGATAGTTGGAATCCCATGTGGAACAACCTGATAGGCGACAAGACGAGGATGATCAGAGCCGCGAAACCCAGGTTATTGAGCAGGTTGATCCTTCTTTCAACGAGGAAACCTATCATTATCACCGCTGACATTATCCACGCCCTGGTGATGGATGGTCTGAGGTTGCAGACGAACATGTAAATAGCGAGTACCCCGATAGTGAGGAATGTTGCCCATTTATACTTGAGGCGGAGTATGTTTTTGAAGATTTGGAAGAAGATGAGCGCCCAGATACCGATATGCAGTCCTGAAACTGCTAATATGTGTATGACGCCCGTGTTTGAGAAGTACTCTTTAACCCTCACCGGTAATTTCCTGCCTCTTCCCAGCATCATGCCTTCGAGCAGCGCAGCGTGATTCCCTTTCAAGGTGTTCCATATCGTGTATTTGATTCTGTGCCTTATGGGTTGAATGACATATTTGAGAAAGGGATTTCCCTTACCTTTTTCCAGGACTACCAGTTTTGAGAGGTCGTAAAGGAAGGTCTGCGCATATATATGGTGTCTTTCTAAATATTCTTTATAGTCGAAAGTGTTGTAATTCGAGCTTTCGTACGGGGCTTTGATTTTAGACTCGAACTCGATGTAGTCACCGTATTCTAACCAGTCTCTCTCTCCAAGGACGGTAACAAGGATTTTGCCGGAGGAGGGGATCCACTTATCTCTCTGCTTGATGGATTTTGTTCGGAATTCGAACTTGGTTCGTTCCCCCTTAATTTCCGGGTCAGAGGCTATAAACCCCCTTACGGTTTGGGTTTCATCGGCATTTAGAAAAAAGCTTATATCATTAGCGGGGACGCATTGCTCAGAGATTTCGAATCTAATGAATCCAGCAACGATGACCGCGAATAGGAGAAAGAGAGTAGAGACTTTTGATGATGACTTTATATGGAGGTAAATTCCCAGTACTACGATAGCGAAGAAGAATATGAGCAGGGGCTGGATAGGCAAATCTATATAACGAGATAACGTTATTCCGATTATGAACGTGATTGCCGTAAATAAAGCGGGGTATTTTTTCATGTCACAACTATTCTTCCAGGAGCTTTCTGATCTGGGGCAGCACGAAGACTTTATCCATTTTGAAATGCTTCAATTCGGAGATATACAGCTCTATCTGGCTTGCAACCGACAGGTTCTTATTTATTATGAAGTAGTATTTATCTTCGATTCTGCAAACCCCTCCCTTGAGCTTGTCGAGTTTTTCGTAGCGGACGTCCAGACCCAATTTCGAGGCAAGTTTTTCTAATTCCTGCAGTAGTATTTCGCGTTTCATTTTATATGATTTTCAAAAGGTAAAACACAAATTCAGTTTTCAAACAACCTGAAATATAAATCCGAAACTGAAATCTGACAAGCCTAAAATACAAAGAAAATTATACTCTTTTTTCTTGACATATATTAGTATATTTACTATATTAACTATATTATATAAGGAACGATTTTTTTAGTGTTTTCAAATGAATTTAAGCATCAAAACTGTAGTAAGTAAAGAAGACCTTGGTAATTTTATAAGGTTGCCATGGCAGGTATATAAAGGAGATAAAAATTGGGTTGCGCCGTTATTGGGAGAGGAGATGAAGTTCTATGATCCTCAGAAAAACCCTTTTTTCGATCATTCAGATGTAGTGCTTTTCCTGGCTATGTCCGGTCATTATTTGAAGGGAAGGATAGCTGCAATTATTGATAGGAATTACATGGATTTTCATAATGAGAAAACCGGTTTTTTCGGGTGTTTTGAATCCGTGAATGACAAAGAGGTTAGCGAAATGCTGTTCAGTGCCGCTTCAGATTGGTTGAGAGAACATGGCATGAGTATGATGAGAGGTCCCATGAATTTTTCAACCAATAACACTTGCGGTTTATTGGTCAATGGATTCGATCAACCACCGGTTGTAATGATGACCTATAATCCCGGGTATTACATCGATCTTTATGAGAATTACGGCTTACGCAAAGCGAAGGATCTATATGCCTATCTATACGTTGAGACCGAGGGTAAAATACCTGATTTGTTGGAAAGGAACGCTCCCAGGTTGGAAAAGAGAGGGGGTTTCCATGTGCGAAAGATAGACATGAAAAACTTCGATGAAGAAGTGAAACTGATCAAGAAGATTTACAATGCCGCCTGGGAGGATAATTGGGGTTTTGTGCCTATGACTGATAGTGAATTCGACCACCTTGCGAACGATCTGAAGATGATAGTGGATCCCGACCTGGTTTTCGTAGCAGAGGTTAATGGTGAACCGGTGGGTTTTTCTCTTGCAATACCCGATATCAATTACGCGTTGAATAGGATTAATGGTCGGCTGCTGCCCTTTGGAATATTCAAGCTGCTGTATCATAAGCGAAGGATTCACAAATTAAGGGTTATCACTATGGGGGTCATCAAGGGATTCAGGAACAGGGGTATTGACCTTATATTTTATTATTACACGTTTAAAGAAGGATTTGCGAGGGGTTATGACAGGGCTGAAATGTCATGGGTTCTGGAAGACAATTTCATGATGAACAAAGCTCTGGAGAAAATCGGAGCAGAAATATATAAAACCTACAGAATATATGACTATCCACTCGAATAGTCACATTGAAAAGGAGTATTTCATGGATAAGACGGAGAAATTATTGAAGAATTTAACTGAAACCTTTGGTATTTCGGGATTTGAGGATGATGTCGCGAGAATCATGGTTGATGAACTGAAGGATTTCACGGAGATAAGCAGGGATGGCATTGGGAGTCTGATAGCGATGAAAAAGGGTAAAGCTGCTTCTCCGAAGATAATGATTGCCGGTCACATGGATGAGATCGGTTTTCTCGTGAAGGGATTCACAAAGAGCGGTTTTGTGAAGTTCAACCCGATAGGAGGCTGGTGGTCTCATGTCGTTCTCGGGCAGCGAATGGTTATAAAAACCCGTTCGGGCAAGGAAATACACGGCGTTGTCGGTTCTAAAGCTCCTCATTCTCTTTCGGCGGATGAGCGCAAGAAGGTGATGGATATCGATGATATGTTCATAGACGTTGGCGCAACAGTTGAGGATGACGATAGTAAGAAGAATAAAAAGGACAAGAGGAGTTTTCCGGAGAGATTAGGAATAGCTCCGGGGGATCCTATAACCCCATATTCACCGTTCACGATAATGGGCGATCCGAAGGTGTATATGTCCAAAGCATGGGATGACCGGATAGGTGTAGCGGTTGCTATCAAGGTTCTCCAGGAGTTGAAGGGTGTATCTCACCCGAACACCGTTTATGGCGTTGGTACGGTACAGGAGGAAGTTGGTTTGCGAGGCGCGACGACGAGCGCGTTCGCAGTAGATCCCGATGTCGGTTTTGCAATTGATGTGACACTCGCCTGTGATTATCCGGGCGCTAAGGATCCGGAGTTTGGTGAAAAGATCGGCAAGGGACCTTCTATCTCGGTGATGGACGGGAGTTTGCTGCCTAATCCGCGGTTGCGTGATTTTGTTATTGAGACGGCGAAGGCGAAGGGAATCCCGTTTCAATATGGCGCTCTGGCGAGAGGCGGCACCGATGGTGGACGCATCAATCTTTCGAAGATAGGGAGACCCACGCTAACCGTTTCAATTGCAACGCGTTACATTCATGCTCATTCAGGAATACTGCATCGGGACGATTTCGATAATCTGGTCAAGCTTCTGGTGGAAGTTGTAAAGAAGCTGGACAAGAAGCAATTGAATAAAATAATCTATAAATAAATTGTTAAAACGAAAGTGATATAGGGGATTTATATGGCAGAGCGAGAGGAGATAATCAAGGTAGATATTGAGGAGGAGATGAAGAGTTCCTATCTGGATTACGCGATGAGCGTGATCGTGGGGCGTGCCCTTCCCGATGTTCGTGACGGCTTAAAACCTGTTCAAAGACGCATTTTATACGGTATGCTGGAGATGGGGTGTACCCACGACAAAGCTTACAAGAAATCAGCAAGGATAGTAGGTGACGTCATGGGTAAATTCCATCCGCACGGAGACCAGGCTATCTACGATGCGCTTGTTCGAATGGCTCAAAGGTTTTCACTTCGCAACATCCTGATAGACGGGCAGGGCAACTTCGGGTCTATTGACGGAGATGAAGCAGCCGCAATGAGGTACACTGAAGTAAGAATGGAGAAACTAGCCGAGGAGCTGGTTAAGGATATCAAGAAAGAGACGGTAGATTTCATAGAGAATTATGATGGTTCGATGACCGAGCCGGTTGTTCTCCCCGCAGCGTTTCCCAACCTCCTCGTAAACGGCGCTTATGGTATAGCGGTCGGAATGGCTACGAACATACCTCCTCATAATCTCAGCGAGGTGATCGATGGGCTGATCTGTCTCATCAGGAATCCGAATACGGAACTTAGTGAAATAATGGAGCACATCAAGGGTCCCGATTTTCCCACAGGCGCTTTCATATACGGTAAAGGAGGCATTCTTCAAGCCTATAAAACCGGCAAGGGCATCATCAAGATGCGCGCACGGGTTATAGCTGAGCCCTCCCCAAAGAGCGGTAAAGAGCATCTCATCATCTCTGAGATCCCATACCAGGTAAATAAAACCGGATTGATCGAATCTATCGCTGAATTGGTGCGAAAGAAAAAGATAGAAGGGATCACTGACTTAAGGGATGAATCCGATAGGGAAGGCATGAGAATAGTGGTTGAACTTAAAAAGGGCGAAATACCAGAGATCATTGTTAATAAGCTCTTTAAGAATACCAGGCTGGAAGAATCCTATGGTATTAATTTCGTTTGCCTTGATAATGGGCAACCCAAGCAGATGGGATTGAAGCAGATACTTGAAGCCTTCATAGAGCACAGACGTAGGATAATCGTAAGAAGAACAGTGTTCGAACTCAATATCGCTGAGGAAAAAGCGCACATTCTCGAGGGATTGAAAAAAGCGATAGATAACCTCGATGCTGTGATCAAGATAATCAGGGAATCGAATGATACCAGTGACGCGCAGGAAAATTTAATGGCGCAGTTCAAGTTCACGGAGAGACAGGCAAAAGCTATCCTTGATATGAGGCTGGCGCGTTTGACAAACTTGCAAAGGGAGAAACTCATCGAGGAACTCAAGGAAACCCTGAAGTTGATCAAGTATCTAAAAGAGATACTTGCAGATGAGCAGAAGGTTATGGACCTGATGATCGAAGAATTGACCGAGATAAAGGGAACTTATGCCGACAGGCGACTTACGGTTATTATTGACGAGACACCGGAGATGACCGAGGAGGACCTGATCGCGGATGAGGATATGGTAGTGAGTGTGACAAACGTGAATTATATCAAGCGCACTCCAATGAACCTTTACAGGAGCCAGCATAGAGGAGGAAGAGGGGTCACCGCAATGTCCACTAAGGATAGCGATTTCATCAAGGATGTATTCATAAGCTCCAATCACGACAACCTGCTTTTCTTCACGAAGAAGGGGCAGGCTTATGCCCTGAAGGTGTATCAGATCCCCGAAGGAAGCAGAATAGCGAAGGGTATGGCTATCGTGAACCTACTGCAGGTTTCAAGTGAGGATGACATTGCAGGTATGGTTGCTTTCAGGCAATTCTCACCTGATATCGACCTGGTTTTTGTCACGAGAAACGGTACCATTAAAAGAACATGCCTGGAGGACTTCCAGAACGTGAGGAAGTCTGGTATCAATGCCATAAACATTGTTGAAGGTGACGAGTTGATAGATGCATGCCTTCTCAAAGGCAATGAGGACATCCTCCTCGTGACTCACAAGGGTAAATCCATCAGGTTTAAGGCGAATGACGTGAGGACGATGGGCAGAACCGCCCAGGGAGTTCGCGGAATAAAGCTGAGAAAGGGAGATTTTGTTGTAGGGGTTTCTTTAGCGAAAGAAAATTCCCTGATATTGATGGTCTCCGAGAATGGCTATGGCAAGAAAACACCTATTGATAAATTCCCTGTGCAGAGAAGAGGAGGTATGGGTGTCATAGGCATGAAGGTTGCCGAAAAGAACGGTAATGTGGTCGGAATGCTTCAAATAAGCGAAGATGATGAGGTGATCCTGATAAGCAATATCGGGATAATGGTGAGAATAAAAGCTTCTCAAGTATCAACCATCGGAAGGTCCACGCAGGGAGTGAAACTGATAAAGCTGGAGGATGATGCTAAAGTAGCGGGAATAGCCCGGATCATTGAAGATGACAATTAGCTGTTTTTTATAACATGATTTTTCTAATATGTCAAGAATAATTGCATATTTCCTTTTTTCCGCTGGAATGCTGGTATTCGTATTTTTCAATACCGGGTATTCACAGAATATTACTTCGTTGTATTTTACATCTGAGGAGGAAATTGAGGAGGCTCTGAACCAGGAAGAAATAACATATACAGAGTACCAAATTCTTATAGAGCTGGTCAGGGATAAGGTGAATCTTAACAGTGACGAGGTCGATAGGCTTCTCGATGTTCCGGGTGTAACACGTGACGAGGTATTCAAGATATATGAAATAAGGAATGAGTTCGGCTTTTTTAAGGATATTGAGGATTTTATTGAAAAGTATCCTTATGATTACGAGCAGATAGTACTTTTCGTCATAGTGGAAACTCCAAGGGAACGGGAGTTAGAAGGTAGATTGAAGTATTATACCTCGAATAAATTTGAATATGACTACTGGACAGGGAATTATGTGAACGGAAATTTTTCAAGAGAGCATGTTGAAGTTGGGTTTAGGATTATACAGAAAGGATTTAATCCATTAAAATGGTCCAGTAGGTACATCGAATGGGAACTTGATAAGGGTAAATTGATACTTGGGAGTTACTATTATGGCTGGGCTCAAGGGGTTTTGACTGGAAGATTTCCGTATATAACTTCGGCTATAAGGGATAATATAAGTTCAGGTGAGTCTTTTCTATATCCTATTGGCAATGAGTTCAATGGTTTAAAGTGGGAATACGACTTTGGATTGCTAAAACCAGGATTGATGTTATCATATAAGAAATTCGATAATATCAGTACTGGAGTAGCTTCAGGGAATCTAACGCTGAACGTGATGGATAATATGGACGTCGGAATATGTTTGATGGGGAGCAACGTTAAAAACAGTGATGTTGAGGGGGATAATGGTAGTTTTGTGAAATCAGGTGGCTCTATATTCCTGGATGGCAAGATAGGAAGTTTTTCCTACAATACTGAAAGTGCTATTTTGGACGATGGGGAATATGGAACAGTGCTGAATGTTTACCAGAGAAAGGATAAAATTTCCAACAAGTTTTCATTCTGGAATTACGGCTATAATTTTAATAATCCTTACAGCTCGGGAATTTCGAATTCAGGCTATATTGTGATGGAACTTGATAGCACCGAAATCGATTTTCATAATAGGCAAGCAGGTGAAACCGGTTGTTCTTTTTCTTCTAAAATCCCGGTGATCAAAATCCTTGACTTTAAATGGCAGTATGAGTATTGGGTTTTCAAACCAGAGGATGAACCGAGTAGTGACTTTGCGTTAACTTTTTATTTGAAACCGAGTAATAAATTCAAGACTAATTTCAATTTTGATTACTTGAGGAAGCATATAACCGGAGAACTATATCAATTTGAAAGTTATAGGACCACTACAACCTGGGAAATTAAAGAAAAATACAGATGGTATCTATATTCGAATTATCGAAGAAGGTTTTACCCCGAATATAAAGAATACACGTGGCTTACAACTAAATTGAGGTGGGATTTAACATCTCATATCATATTAGAACCTAGTATAAAGTGTTATGATGGCGATCTGGCAGAAAGCGAAGATACATACCTTGAATTTGCTTTGAAACACAGTATTGTTTTTGGCTTTTTTGATTTGTATTTTGACTATAAATATAAACATCATCTTTATGATGAGGAAAACGATCTATATATAAAAGCGGGGGCTGAATACAGATGGAAGTAGATTTAATTGGTTTTATAGACAGGTTTGAAGAGGATATCGCTGTAGTAAAATGTCACGGAAGAGATTTGATAATCCCGATACTCCTGTTACCCAAAGATGCTAAAGAGGGCGCTTGGATTGAGATGAATTTAAAAATGCGGAGGGATCTTGAGGATAAGACGAGAGAAGAGGTTCTGAATTTACTGGAGATGTTGAAAGATAAATACGATGATTCCTCTTATTAAAAAAAGCAATTGTGATTGGACTATTCATATTTTTCTTCACTAGATACAGCAAGCGCTTATTTTTATTAACTGCGTTTAAAGCCCTGTCTTTTTGAATTTTCCGGTTTAAAAATAATTCTGGACAAAAAGATTTTAGAAAATATATTTTAGTCCATGAATTTGGAAATTTTAAATTTATATTTTAAAAGGGAGTAGTAAATGCCAGCCAAAAAGCTAAAACCAGGAGAACTAAAGCGGATTTTTGACGGTAAAAGATTTAAATTTAAGACTACAAAAAATTTACAGGGTGATCACTCTATAATTGGTCAAAGAAGAGCAATGAAGGCTCTGGAATTCGGCGTGGGTATCAAGAGTCATGGTTTTAATATATTTTGCTGTGGCTTACCAGGAACAGGCAAGACTACGAGTATAATTAAGCTGCTTGAAGAAAAATCGCAGAAAGAGGAAACTCCGGGAGACATTTGCTACATTTACAATTTTGCAGAACCGGATAATCCCAATTTATTAATTGTACCAACAGGTTTGGGGAAAGAATTACAGAGTGATATAGAGCAGTTGATCGCTGATCTGACGCAAAGGGTTCCCCAGGCTTTTGAGACAGAAGGCTACGAAAAGCTGAAATATCAATTGATCCAGAGGTATAAAAAGGAACGGGACGATCTTTTGGAGAACCTTGAAAAAGAGGTGAAAAAGCACTTGTTTACTCTTGTGAAGATAGCAACAGGTTTTACGGTAGTTCCAGCCAAGGGTGGGGAGGCGTTGACCCAGCAGGAGTATATGGAAATATCTGAGAAGGAGAAGCAAAAGTATGAAAAATCCCGTCCGGAAGTTCAGGAGATGCTTAACTCAGCCATAATAGAGATTCGGAATCTCGAGAAGAAAACGCAGAACGCTGTTCTCGATCTGGACCGCGAAATCGCTTCGCTTACTGTAGGTCATTTAATCAGGGAATTAAAGTATAAATATAAGAAAGTCGAGCATATCATCAAATTTCTTGACAACATTGAAAATGAGATACTGGATAGCGTGCCGGTTTTTAAATCAGCTTTGCAGCAGAATAAAACACCTGACAAACTTCCTGTACAAGAAGATCCGACTGATTATTTTGACAGGTTCAAGGTTAATGTCCTGGTTGACAATTCCAAAACCGAGGGCGCTCCTGTTATACATGAAACGAACCCGACTTACTATAATCTAATGGGGCGGACAGAACACAAGGCTAACATGGGGATGCTTTTTACGAATTTCACGATGATCAAACCTGGTGCGTTACATAAGGCTAATGGAGGTTACCTGATCCTACAGGCTATGGACGTTTTATTGAACCCCTATTGCTGGGAAGCTTTGAAACGCGCGCTTAAAAACGAGCAGATAAGGATCGAGGATCTGGGTCACCAGATTGGACTCGTATCTACCGCTTCCCTTAATCCTGAACCTTTACCCTTAAATGTGAAAGTTCTCCTGATCGGCAATCAATACCTATATTATTTGTTGGATGAGTACGATGAAGATTTCGCTAAATTATTCAAGATCCAGGCAGATTTCGATACTGAAATGGAGAGAAATAAGCAGAATATAGACGACTATGTCTCTTTTATCAGCATTATGTGTAGGAAGGAGAATCTCATCCACTTGAATAAAAAAGCGGTTGCTGAAGTAATTGAATATAGCAGCAGGTTATCAGGGGATAAGGAAAAACTCACCACCCGTTTCATTAAGATTGTTGACCTTCTCAGGGAATCATCATATTGGGCATCAAAAAACAACCACGATGTGGTTGAAGCAAAGGATGTTATTAAGGCAATAGAGGAGAAAGAATACCGTTCTAACCGCATACAGGAGAAGATCAAGGAGTACATTGGTAGAGACATCATAATGATAGATACCTCTGGTGAAAAGATTGGCCAGATAAACGGGCTCTCCGTCCTGTCGACGGGCGATTATACCTTTGGAGCTCCAACCAGGATAACCGCGAGGACCTTTGCGGGGAAAAAGGGTATCATCAATATCGAGAGGGAAGTTAAGATGAGCGGTCCGATCCATGATAAAGGTGTGTTGATCTTAAGTGGGTACCTGTCAGGAAAATATGCCCGGGAATATCCTTTATCGATCTCTGCAACACTTTGTTTCGAGCAGTCTTACGAGGGAATCGAAGGCGATAGCGCCTCCTCAACGGAAATGTACGCGCTTCTGTCAAGTATTGGTGAGCTGCCTATTAAACAGAATATCGCAGTAACCGGTTCAGTGAATCAGATGGGCGAAATCCAGCCTATCGGAGGGGTCAATTACAAGATTGAAGGATTCTTTGACGTTTGCAAAGCTAAAGGATTGACCGGTGACCAGGGAGTAATAATTCCGCCACAGAATGTTCAGAACCTTATGTTGAAGGACGAAGTTATCAAAGCGGTCAAGGATAATAAATTCCATATCTGGTCCGTTTCGACCATCGACGAAGGCATTTCAATATTGACAGGTCTTAAAGCTGGCAAATTAAAAGATGATGGAACGTATCCGAAGGGTACAATTAATTATATGGTTCATAAAAAATTGAAGGAGTACTCAGAAAAAGTTAGGAAATTTGAGAAGGAAGAGAAGAAGAAAAAGTAACGAAAATCCTACATATTTTTCAAAGCTTCTTTAATTTCACGTTCCTGACGCCTTTTGGCGTCCCTTTCCGCTATTCTGTGTTTTTTACTATAAAGTTTTCGACCCTTTGCCACCGCAATGGTGACTTTCACATAACCCGAATCTGAAATATAAATCTCGATAGGTACGATGGTATACCCCTGCTCGAGAGTTTTTCTCTCTATTCTTCTTATCTCTCTTTTATGTAACAGAAGTTTTCTTGTTCTGGTTGGATCAGGATTAAAATGTCCTCCCGAATCGTAAGGCTTTATGTACATATCGTAAATATGAACTTCACCTTTTTTAACCTTGCCGTACGCTTCCTTGATGCTGACCTTTCCAGCTCTAATAGACTTAACCTCGGATCCCTTTAATTCTATCCCAGCAGTAAAAACCTCGTCTATTTCAAATTGAAATTCTGCTTTCCTATTTTTAGTGATTGTTTTCATTTTAGCCTTGACCTTGATATATCAGCAATATAAATTATGTTCCCAGTATATTTGTGTTTATGATCTTTGATTTTAATGCTTTAATGCCGGGGTGGTGAAATTGGCATACACGCTAGCTTCAGGAGCTAGTTCCCGTAAGGGATTGCGGGTTCAACTCCCGCCCTCGGCATTTTTTTTGCTTCGAATTCTTATCCTGTTAATTATCATCCTTTTAATTTCATTTTTTCGTTCTTGCCTAATTATAAAATAACTTAATAATTTAATCAAGTAAATATTGGGAAAGACACCAAAAATAGTCCATTACAATTGTGGATACCTATTTTTATTAATTATAAACTGTTTGTGTTCATTTGATTTTTTTGATGGGTATATGAATGAATGGTTGTTTCTAAACCCCT
>JAFGQG010000131.1 GCA_016935765.1 bacterium | reverse complement strand
GGATCTACGAACCATCCAAAGGGGAAAAACTTCAGAGTATCACTGCTCTCGTTAACCACCTTGAAATAGTTGCTGCTTTCATTGTAGATAACCTCGATTGAATTCAGATTTTTGAAGCACATAAAACAAACCAGAACAAAACTTAAAAACAGAACAAACCGTAATCTAAACATCTTACACCTCCCTTATTTAACAAATATTGTTTTAGTTGATACTGTTTTATTATTCGAGTCTAATTTAATCAGGTAAAGTCCGCTCTGGACATTTTCACCATTTATGTCTTTTCCATCCCATGTAATTTTATGGTTACCTTTACCCTTGAAACCGTTAATAAGTGATTTAACTAATTTCCCTTCAAGATTATATACTTCTATTTTAACTTTCTGATAGGGTAAATCAAGATGGTATTCAATAGTCGTTGTTGAATTGAAGGGGTTAGGATAGTTTTGTAATAATCTATATTCTTCAGGTTTGATAATGATCTCAGGGACGAAAGGTGCTTGATCGAAGAAGAAAGCACCTATATCTGGTCTGGTAGAGTCTGGATCCCAGGGTAGCAATGGATCACCAGCATCTATACATGGGGAAAATTCCTGTAAATGAAAATCTGTTGAATCAATAAATAATGGATCATAGCCGAATAGATTGAAGAATGTATCACATGAATCTCCGTTGAAATTTGTAGTTGTAATTTCTTTAACTCCAGAAGGTTTATATCGTGGGAAATCATAATAATTATCGTTAAATAAATTGCATTTTATTATAGTGGAATCAACTCTACTATCTACTGTAAATGCTCCGTAGTATTCCATACTATCGATGCCGTTTTTTTCTAAAACATTATTAATACTTGCTGAATGATTTGTTTCGTCTCCCCATATACTAATCCCAGTTGATCTTGCTTCGTAAATATCATTATTGTTAATTGTAACTATTGCTGGTGAATAATAAACCCTGATTCCAAAACTTCTAATCTCTTCAAACACATTCCATCTGATCTTGATTTCGGAGGTGGAGGAATCGTTAAAGATTCCCACTCCATCCTTACAGTTAAAGAAACTATTACTATCTATTAAAGCGGAAGTGTTATCTTGAGTTACTACTGCATCCGAACTGCCAATAAATTTATTATGTTTTATTAATGCTTCCGCATAATCTTCAAGATTAACCCCATGCTCACCAGGAGGAACTAAATTGACGAACTCATTGTTAATAATTTTTGTTTTGGTATGATTCCAACAGTAAACACCTACCAGAGGACCATAATCATCATCATATAGTTGAATCAGACAATTCTTAATTGTTTGATTGCCATAAGCAGTAACAATACACCATCTTCCATAAATTATATTACAGTACTCCAAAATGCTGATGGAATCGTTTGGATTGAGGAAAAAAATTGAATGCCATAAATAGTACGATGATCCAGACGTAGTACATCCAAAAAGGATTGTATCTGTTTCTGTTCCTTCTGCTAAAAGCCAACCATTTATAAATAAAGAATATGGTTCGCTATGATTGGGTCTAAAGAGCACATCCACTCCTGGTTCGATGCGCAAAGTACAGGAAGGGTCTATATAAACATCATCGGTGATTATGTAAGGTGAACCAGCAGTATCCCAGGTTGTAGAAGGTGCGGTTATGTGCCCTGAGACGTAGGTGGTATCAGAATACAGAGCAGAAAATAAAATTAAAGATGTCAATAAAATTAAACAGATATGTTTTTTGTGCATTTAATTATACCTCCGGTATTGGCTTGTTTCAGATTTTTATGTATGTTTGACTTATAATAACACAAATATTCATGCTTGTCAATATATTTGTGGGCCATCGGATGATTTCTGACATTTACACAATTGCAGGGGTTCAAAATTTTGAATCCTTACGGTATGTTTGTATTTTTTTTATCATTTTTTCTCCCCCCCCTTTAGTTCCCGCTAAAGCGTGAACACTTTCCCACACGGATTGGGGGAAGGGGAAAAACAAAGTTTAATATGAAAACACGAATACCACAGTCATCCCGACACTCGTATTTCCTGTGGAGGGATCTCAGCAAGTGAATAAAGTGATGACACACGAAGTTTCTGGGAGTTTTTGTTGGATTCTAACACCCTCGTCATTGCGAGGCTCTTATTTCACGCCGCGGCAATCTCACCAATGCTATTGTGAGATGACACACGAAGTTCCTGGGGGGTGGGGTTGGATTCATTGCGCATGAGATTGCCTAAAACCAACTTCTGTTGGTTACGCGATTGACGGGTGGAGGGTTACGGGTTTGAGAGTTGGTGGGTTATGGGTTTTTGTGTTTTCTTCACGAACCCCAAGTTATATTATGAATTTTGGATTTGGTTTGAGCGGAGGCTCAAACCTACCCGGAATTTTTATTTTTTATTGCTAATTGATAATTGATAACTGATAATTGATAATTGATAATTGCTAATTTTCTCTTTCTCATGTTTTCATATCGCCACATCACCTTAATTTTGTCCATCCTCTCCAAGGATGTTAATTTAGGCGGGGCTTTGTTTCTACAATTATCGGACTTCTACAAAGTCCCTTCGGTATTAGACGAATAGATTTATTTTTGTTTCTTTCCATTGTTAATTGCTAATTGTCCATTGATAAATGCTAATTGTCTCTTACTGCCTACTGCTTACTGCTTACTGCTTACTGCTTACTTTTTTCCAGGGGGGAGAGATGGAGTCCGCCCATCCTCAGACAGGCAGACTCCATCAAGGTGTTATATAGAACAGGTGTTAAAGCCCAGCTTTCGTTGGGGGTCGCAGCGGGTTGTTCATGCCCAGCTGTGACAGAAGAAAAGCCATTGGTTCCGCGACCTGCTCTACTAGGGTAGAGATGGTGGTACCGCCCCCGTGACCAGAGTTGTCTCTGACCATAAGTAAAATCGGTTCGTCGTCGGGATTCGCCTCCTGCATGCGCGCTGTCATCTTCATCGCGTGAAAGGTTGGTACCCGGGCGTCGTTCTCACTCGCCGTGAATAGGACCGCCGGATAATCCACACCATCTTCCACGTTGTGATAAGGTGAATACTCCAATAGATACTTGAATTGCTCTGGATCGTCGGAGCTGCCGTATTCGTCCGCGCGGTGAGTCAGGAACTTGTGGTACCTGAGCATATCCAGCACCGGAACACCGCAGTGGACCGCCCTGAACAATTCCGGTCTCTGCACGGTTACCGCGCCAACGAGGAGACCCCCGTTACTTGCCCCTTCTATCGCAAGCTTTTCGGGATTCGTGTACTTGTTATCGATGAGCCATTCCGCAGCGGCAATGAAATCATCGAACACGTTCTGCTTATTCCCGAGCATCCCCGCCTCGTGCCACTCCTCACCGTATTCGCCGCCGCCGCGAAGGTTGGGGATCGCTATCATCACGCCAGCTTCCAGCCACACAACGTTGACCGTCGAAAAATGCGGGGTCATTGAAATGTCAAAACCTCCGTAACCGGTGAGAAGCACAGGGTTGTTACCGTCCTTACGCAGGTCTTTGCGATGGAGAAGGAACATGGATACCGGGGTCCCATCCTTTGAATCGTACCAAACCTGCTCGGCGACGAAATTATTCACGTCTATATCCAGGGGGAATTCCTTGTACAGGACCAGTTCGTCATTGTCGAAATCGTACTGAAAGGTGGTTGGCGGATACGTGAACGACGTAAAGCGGACCCAGACTTCCGGGCGGGACCAGTAGCCGCTCACACTCGCGCTGCCCATCGTCGGCAACTCCATGTCTCTCAAGTGTTTACCCTTAAAATCATACACCTTGATCCTGGTGAACGCATTCTGCTGATAGACCGCATAGATCTTGCCGTTCACAGGCGCAGTGTAGTAGAGCTTAGCTTCTTTATCCTCGGGAATAAACTCTTTCCAATTTTCCCTTTCAGGCTTATCGAGGTCGGTGACGTACATCTTCTGCATCGGCGCATCCTTGTTAGTCATGATGAAGAGTTTGTCATCGATTATATCCACACCGTACTGGGCGTCAAACCCGGTTATCAGGGGTTTGATCGGTTCCCGCCAACTTACTTTCTTATAATACACTTCGGTCTTATAAGCATGCCAGTAATAGAATATGACGTATTCCCCGTCTTCAGTAACCTGGGCGGATGTATATACGTCTTTATTATCGGGACTGAAAAATATCTTCCTGTCGTCCTTTGTATCCGTTCCGAGCCTGTGAAAATAGACCGTCCACCAGTAATGCTCTTCTCCTTCGGGAACTTCTCCTTTCAAGGGTTGAGCAACATAGAAGAAGCCCGAATTATCGGGAAGCCAGGACAATGGATGCTGTTTCCACCCTTTCAATCCATCCGGGAGTATCTTTCTCGTTTCGACCTCCATTACCTGGACTACGGGATTCTCATCGCCACCGGTCGACTTTCCATACGCGATATACTTACCATCCCTCGAAATGGAAAGCCCCTGCATGGTCTCGGTTTTTTCCCACTCGTTAGGATTAACCAAAACCTCAGCATCAGCCTTTTCGTTCTTCTTCGTCATCAATACCCACTTTTCATCGTCTTTTTTTCGAGCATGATAAAATAGGCGCTCCCCGTTAAGAACCTTGTGAGGGACCGTTTCATCATCATAACGCCAAAGTTCATTTAGTCTCTCTTTTATGGCATCACAACAAGGAATATTATCGATGACTCCCTTTGCGACCTTGTTTTGTTCAGCTGCCCAGTTTTTTACCTTCGAGTCACCAGGATCTTCCATCCATTGATAGTTATCAACCACCTTAACCCCATGATACTCGTCAACAACTTTTATTTGTGGAGTTTCGGGATAGTTCATCTCCTTCTCCTGTGCTAAAGAAGTTATACTTAGTGAAAAGGTCAAAAGAACAACCAGTAAAAGGGGAGGAAAAAACAACCTTCGTTCTACCAGTCTCCTGTAGGTTAAAGAATGTCTGAGGTTTATCGACATCATAGCCACCTCCTTAAAGGTTTGTGTTAAGATTCGAGTTTCTCCAACATCTTAACTGCGTTGGTGTTGTTGGGATTTAAGTCCAGGGATTCCCTGTAGTACTTGACAGCCTTCTTCTTGTTCCCTTTAACCATGAATGCTTCTCCTAAACTGTCGTAAGTATTATAAGCGTCGGGGTATTCCTTCACGTTCAGCTTGAATATCTCTATAGCATCATCGATCCTTTTGTCCGTGTAAAGCAATTTGTATCCGAGTCCATTGATTATCCATTCTCCGAAATCGTACTTTTCAGACTCCTCTTCCTTTAACCTATTGTACTCTTTCAGAGCATCTTTAATCCCTTGTTCATGAATGATCTCATAGAGAACCTTAGCAATGGGAATTGGAACGGTCTCCTTGTAAGATATGTAAGCGAAGTTATCCGGGAACAGCATCGGGATATCGTAGAAATTTTCACCCTTTGCCAACTCTGTATCAATTTCGATAAGCATTCCATCCTCGAAATTATGGAAGTGGTAGAGGTAGATCAAGCCAGCGTTCAGGTCATAGATGTTCGAGTACTGGGTACCGCCCCAATCTCCTTCCTGGTGTACTGCTGACAGTATTTTGCGGAATAAGTCAATAGAGATATTCTCGTTTTCACTTAACATTCTGTCCGCAATTTTATACCTTGTACATGGAAAGGAATCGGGTTCATACTGGGACTGATAGAAGTTCGTCAGTATCTGGTATTTTCCCTCTTTTCGATGGATTATGTCACCTTCTACGATCGCTGCGTCGCCTGTTTTATCCACAATCATCAACTGGGCTCTCTCGAAGAATTTTTTACTAAACTGGTCAAGCAGGGCAAGCGCTTCGTCAACCGTTGCGCATTCCTCCATTACCTTCTCAATGAGGTTGCCCTCATAAACCGGCTTATCCGCAGAGTTTTCAACCTCGAGAAGTTGGGTCGCTGTCCAATCGAAGCATAATCCCTGGTCGTTCACTCCGCCCTGAGGAAAGAAATTGTCGAAGCCGAAATAAACTCTGCCATATTTACCTTCCTCCGCGGGTTTGAACCAGACCTTGGTGTTGGGATTCTTCCAGTCTTCATTGTTCCCTACCAGGACTAAATCCCCTTCAGCCGTTGTAAATATAGTACAGCCGAAACTGAATATATATGTAAATAACAACCATAAAAGAACCAACAACAATCCACCTTTTTTCATTATCTCTCCCCTTTTTTTAAATTTCATCATCCTAATTTCACTATACTTTTTACTTTGTCCAGAACCGGGACTTTTAAATAGTATTCTAAAAAGATTCTCTTTATCTCGTCACTTATCTTCTTGGTCGTGGTCTTAGCTTTTAACATACCCATTATCTTAGTGACTATAAATTCATTTATATAGGAATAGTGCGTTAGAATAGAGAGGTAGAGATTCCTTGACCAGACCGCTTCGTAGATGCCTTCTTCGTTCTCCTTGACAAGCGCGGACAGGTATTGTTCGCCATCCACCACCATGTTGAACCAGCCGTACGGGTTCTCGTATACTTTTTCGCTTATAGTTATATTCTCGCAGCCTTCAATTCCTATGTCAGGTCCCTGTATCAATACCTTCACCCCTCTTTTTGCGATTTTCTCCAAAGTGGGTTTAATCTTCAATAGCCCTTCATCCTTCGAATCGACCAGCACAACGTCCTTGGCGCTTTTCAACATATTTATGCCTCTTTCGTAGAGCTGCTCGATATTGTCCAGTCTATAGATACCTTCCTGCCCATGGAGTTCCCCAACATTTTCGAGGGCTTCTTCCAGTTTCTTCCGCCGCGCCTCGAAGCCTCGTTCCAGTTGATCCATGTATTCAGCTATTGGAATAGCCATGTATAATTGTGACTTCGCGCTGTTATCCACAATCACGGCTCCCTTGGTTCTGAGTGATTCAAGCGCCTTGTAGGTATTTGAAACGGGTTTTCCGATCTGCTTGGCTATCTTGTACCCGGTAACGTTAGGTTTCTTAAGCAGGGTTATATATATCAACGCTTCGAGGTCGTTGAATCCAATCTCGTTGAGCAGCTTTATTCTATCTTCATCCATTTTCTTCCTTTGTTAGTAGTAGTAATTTACTACTAATAAAATAGGACACGGTAGAATTTTGTCAAGTGGAAAGTGAAAAAAAGTGAAAAAATTTTGGGGTTTCTAATAAAATTGATAAGGCAAGCTTACTGGATGTATAAAATTAAAAAAGCAATAAACATATTTACAAAAAAACTTTTATGACTATCTTTCCCGGATTTCCCTGATAATATCCTCGATCTCTTCAATGGATAATTTGATATTTAAACCCGGGATATCAAGGGGAGAATCGTTTAGAATTATCGGTTGCAAAACAAAATAAGAACCATCCTTCCTTTTGATTATTATTTTCCCCTTTGTTTTTGCTTCTTCAAGAAGGGCGGCTAATTTTTGCCGGGCTTCACTGTAAGTATAAATTGTCATTACTCAACCTCCACAACACTTATACCATAATTCAAAGCATGTTTTACTAATTTACTATCAATTGTTAACAAAGGTGCTCGAAGGTTCCTGGAACAAACTAAAAAGTAAGCATCATAAGCGTAAATATCTAATTTTTCAGATACTTCTAAAGCCTCATTTAAGTTGATATCAAAATACCTGATATTTATTTTATTGAACAAAGCAATCGCCTTTTTTACCTGATCCAGAGTCGTTCTTTTCCTTTTGAACATAGCTGAGAACGCGTTACCAATCTCCCAATAAAGCGAATATGGAGAAATTAATTCCGCTCCTTTAGTAAGCTGAATCAGCTGCCTCTTATGCTTTTCATTTGTTATAACAGCAATCACCACTGATGTATCTACTACATATTTCAAGAAATCCTCCTTATATTGTACAATTGTACAATTAAGATAGGATATTTAATAAATATGTCAAGAAAATTCTAATAATGCAGAAATGATATTAATTATATAAATGAGTTTATCCGTTTCATAACATTTGTTTATTAATAAAATAACAACTTCTTTTCAAAAATCATGCTTTAAGTTTTACCCACCCATCCAATCATCCAACCATCCATTACCAATATCCGATAACCCATCCCATATACAAAAAGAGCAGGTGACGCTGCAAGGATGTCGGCGCTCCTGATAACAAGATCACGGTCTCTTTAAGCCATTCTGACGCCCCGGGAAACCCGGTACTTGAATCCGCCCCGATTTTCTGATCGGTAGTCATCACCCACTCAAAATCCACCCCGGTAAATACTACTTCAACTTTATTTAAATATTACTTTGCAAGCTCTAATTTAGATATATGATCAAGAAGCTTTTCCGCGTTTAAAATACCCTCATTAATATCCTGTGAGAATATTTTGCCCCCGCGAATCTTCTTTACTTCCGACTGAAAGTCGCCTATAATAATTGTATGTAATTCATCCTCAGTTACGTATCCGCTATCCAGAATTTCTTTTAAGAATTGCGCTTTCCGTTCATCAATTATCCTTTTACCTTCATCACCATCATTATCAGGGATATCCCTGATGAAATCAGCAGAAACCTTGTTAATACTCTTTCTAATACCATTCCTACCCCAAAGCAGAACAAGGAGATATTTTTCCTTCAAATAGTTGGTTATGATGATATTATGTCTCCAGAGATCCCTTATTTCAATGTTTCTATCTCTCAGTCCCACTAGCAGGAGTGTTTTTCTTGAAATATCCTCATCATTGGGCTGGGGCGTTTTGAATCTATCCCAGATCGTACCTTTCCTGTTTGCTGTCCTGGTACTTACGCCTCTTAATCCTTCCTTCTCGTCGCCAATTTCCGCTAGCTTAGATACACTCTTTTCTATGATATCTTTAATTTGGTTGATATCTTTTAACACACTCTCTTCTTTCAAAATCCCTAAAAGATACTTGATATGTCTTATTCCACTGTCCAATCGATTTTTCATCATGTCATTTCTCTTAACCATCTGAAAAATTACAGTACCAACAGTGTTTTTTGTTTTTTCGTCAATTTCATCGCTTGAGTTCTGTTTGTCTTCGATCCTGCTCAATACCGTGTCCGATTTCTTTAGCAGATCTTCATTTTCAAATAACTCTTCATCACTGATGATTTCTTTTTCTTCCTGTTCCAAAATTAACCAGGCTTTATGGATTTCCAGGTCTTTTTTCAGTCTAAGCAATGCTTCGTATACGTTCTTTGCCTCTTTAGCTCGTTCATCTCTGAGTTTCCCGTATGGTGGTACTTTCACAAAAAGCAGCTTCTCATCCGGTGCGTCTGAAAACATCCCATCAAATCCCTCTGTGACTTTCTCAAAAGCATCTATATGTGTGCTATCCAAACCCGTGAATTTCCTTATCAGGCTTAAAATTGCCTCTGAGTGAGGAACACCATATTTATCCTTCAACCAATGTATGAGTTTCTTGCTCGCAAGCATATATTGTTTATATGTTGTTGGTACCTCCGGCGCTAAAACAGTTTCGCGACCCTGCGCCTCTATATAACCCCAAAAGGCGTCATCTTTTGAATTGCCTTTAGTCATTCTGTCATCCCAACTTTTATTATTGTTTAAAACGCCCATGAAAATACCAATCAGCCTTTCAATAGATAATTTCCTTTTATACAGCGTTTTATCTATTTGTCAATTAGTAAGAAATAAATTAAAATCCTAAAGTCAACTTTAAAAATAGGATATTTAAGCGCATTCAGATAAATTTCTCTTCTTACCGCCCTCATCGACATTAACCAACGTGACATTCGTCGAAAAAATCTTGCCCTTTTCAGCTATCTCGATGTCTATACGGTAAACACTCACCGAATACTGAACAGAGGTATTCCCTTCCTGCGATCTCTCCACAATAAATTTAAGTATTGTACCTTCCTTAACACTTTTTTTGAATACAACTCTATCCAGGGCAACGGTAACGAATTTACAACCCGGATACTCGAGTGTAGCGGCTATCCAGGCATATTCATCCACCCACTTCAGCAGATGTCCTCCAAAGAGATATCCGTATTGATTCAAATGTTCGGGCATAACCAGTTTATAGTTTTCCATCCTAAAATCCTTGTTTTAATAGTTTACTCTCTAGCTTTAAGTCTCTTTATAATATACTTCTTTAAAACTCAACCATCACACCACCTACGAACATCTGCCCTCTCTGGTAAACTGGGTCAACAGTTCCGTCATCGTTGCGCTGGTACCACCATACATTCTTTCGATTGAGCGCGTTGTCCAGTTCGAAGTACGTGAAAAGCGTCCATTTCCCGTGATACCATCTTGATTGAATGTGCAGGTCGAGGTTGATATACTCGGGCATTCTCACCTGGTTGTATGGTTCACCCGGGTCCACCGACCAGACCCTTAATTCGGGGTGATATGTAGGCTCGGTGTACGGTCTCCCGCCCAGGTATCGGAACCGGAAGGAATATTCGCCCTCATCTGAGGGCAGACCTGGTATCCATGAGATAGGTCCCCACCACCACTTCTTCTTGAGATTCTGATACCATTCCTTGCGCATATACTCTTCCCTATAACCCACTATAAATGTAGCAACGTGCCTGTAATCAAAGGCTTTTGGATATTCGCCGTATGGGCAGTCGATAGCATCGGTGCAGCTCTCCGCGCGAGGGTCGTTGTTCCTCGCTGTCGAATAGGAGTAGGACAGCGTTCCCCACAGATTCTCCTTCACCTTCTTCTGAAGGAAAAATTCCACACCACGGGAATAGCCGTCTATCGCGTTAACATAGTGAAGGTCCTCGTCATACGGGTCGTCGGTCAGGCTCGAGCGAAGCGTTGGAATGTCATCGTATGATTTATAATACAGCTCTACAGTTCCCCGAATATCCTCTGCGAAGAGGTGGTCGATGCCCAGCACGTACTGATCGGTATAATAATTTTTAAGTTCGGTTTCGGGTCCGTTTAGCGCAAGCATGTACCAATCCGGAGACTGGTAATGTCTCCCATAAGCTAAAGTGAGATCGGTATCCTTAAGGATCCTGTAGGTTATCGAACCCCTGGGAGAGAGAAAATTGTTGCCTGTATATTGAAGTCCATCGAAGCGGAGTCCCAGGCTTGCGGAGAGAAGCGGTCCGAAATTCTGGGTGTACTGCAAGTAGCCGCCATATTTGAGTGAGTGAGCTTCCTGGGTCGAATCCAAACCGTAAGTGTATCCTGTTGAGCCGACTATCGAATCAGTACCAGGCTCGTACAAGAACAGGGTGTCCTCCCTGTCGAAGTAGTCATAATCGAATTCCGCGTATTTCAGGAAGAGACCGCCGGATAGTTCGTTCCTCCCGAAGGGGATCCAGGTCATATCAGTCTTGACAGTGCTGGTTCTCTCCGTGGAATAGTTGTGAAAATACTCATCTTCCCTGATTGAGTCCAGCACTTCTTCGTGCCAGTCGTGCTCGGTGACGGAAAGAGTCAGCGAGCTGAAGGCATTTTTCATCACTCTCTTCAGTGAAAGACCGAACGCGTACTGGTATGTTCTCGAATCGATGTAGTAATCAAGGTCCGAGCCCCCTGTAAATTCTTCCTCTTCTGATTCGATCTCTATCCAGTCCTTTGCGAAGAGCCCCAGGGCTGAGAGTTTTAACTTGGGTGTTAAGTCGTACACAACCTTACCCTGAGTATTCCAGTATTGAGGAACCGCAACCATACCCCACGATGATGCGATAAGGTCCAGGAAGCTCCTGTGACCCGAGAACATGTACGAACCTTTTCCTTCGTGGATCGGTCCTTCAACATTACCTCCAACGCCATGCATACCCAGGTCCAGCATAAAATGGAACTTGTCTCTCAGACCCTCACGAAAGGTTATATCCAAAACGCTGGACGCTTTATCCCCATATTTCGCAGGGAAAGCACCCGCGATGAAATCCACCTCGCTGACGAAGTCGGTGAATATCGCGCTTATCGGACCGCCGCCTGCACCCTGTGTAGCAAAGTGATTGGGGTTGGGAATTTCGACGCCATCGAGCACGAACAGGTTTTCGCCATAGTTCCCCCCTCTCACGATGATCTCGTTGTCCTGGTCGCCACTTGACACCACAGACGGAAGGGCCTGAATTGTGCGCTGAATATCAAAGCTTGCCCCAGGCTGAATGGCGATCTCCTCGTAATCCATATTCCGCGCGCTCACCGGAGCGTCCTTGATCTTCTCAAAATAGCTGGGTTTCACTACTACTTTCTCCCCAACTGTAACCTCCTCCTCCAACTCCACGTTCATAACAGTCGGCTTACCCGGCTTTACAACCACCCTGTTCTTGACCAGCGATTTGTAACCCATCATCGAATATTTCACATTGTAACTCCCGACGGGAACATTTAAAACACTATATTTCCCGTCCAGGTCAGCAGCATCTCCCATACCCTTATCCTGCAGCACCACGTTCGCCCCGATTAAAGGTTCTCCAGTAAGCCCATCGGTAATCTTGCCGGTGATCGATCCTGTTTGCGCGAATG
>JAFGQG010000130.1 GCA_016935765.1 bacterium | reverse complement strand
TCTGAAGGAAGTAATAGGAAATAAACTGAACATAGCGCAAGTGAACTTGATTCGGCAGGATAAAGGGATAAGCGTGCAAAATATCGCGAAGTCCAGTATCTAATCAGCTTTATCATGTGATTGAAGATGGCTTAGTTTAATAGGATATTTATACAGTAACTGGGGATACCTTATACGGTCTGCGTATAGGAATAGCAGTAGGGAGTCACAAGAATAGTTTCGAGGACAAACGATGCTGTGTAAGGAGTCAGATGAGTCCATAGTAGTGAAAAACTTTCAGCCTGTGAAAGCTGGTGACAGTCTGGAGGAAAAAACTGAAAGGACATTATGCATTAAGTCATAATGGTTTAGAGAAAATCAAAAGTTTTCTTTAAAGTGCGAAGGGATGAAGTTTATTCAAAACTGTCATATTAAACAAAACGTGATAATAAGTGATTTAAATTACCGGAATAAAGGTAAAGTCTTGCAGATTGGTAAGCTATGAAAAGTCTCTGATTTGCAAACTACACGACTGGAGTATCATAGAGAGGATTTGTATATTGCCGTTAAATGGATAGAAAGCACGTTCTCTTTATGAGAAGAACAGAAAACAGATATTATCAAAGTTGAGTTTGATATAATGACGGTGCAGTAAGGAGGAGAAGTGAGCAGAGTTTACTACAGTTTTTATGACAGGCTGTTGTCAAAGAAGAGTTTGTACAGAGCCTTCTGCAAAGTAAAATCCAATAGAGGAAGTTACGGAGTGGATAAAGTAAGTATAGATGATTTTGAAAATAAGCTAAAAGAAAACATATTAAGACTGTTGGAAGAACTCAAAACTAAAAGCTACAAACCGCAGGCTGTAAGAAAAGTAGAGATACCGAAAGAAAATGGCAAGACAAGGCAGTTAGGGATACCGACAATAAGAGACAGAGTGGTTCAGCAGACATTGCTGGAAATACTCTCACCGATATACGAGGAGGATTTTCATCCGTCAAGTTATGGTTACAGACCGAACAGGAGCTGTCATCAGGCAATAAGTAAAGCGACAATGTTCATCAGGAAATACAATCTGAAATGGGTAGTGGATATGGATTTGTCAAAATGTTTTGATACATTGAATCATGAGATAATAATATCTACGATTAGGAAAAGGGTAACGGATGGAAGCATACTAAAACTGATTGAAATGTTTCTTAAGAGTGGAATAATGAGGGGAGCAGGGATTGAGAAGATGGAAACGGGCAGTCCCCAAGGAGGAGTAATAAGCCCATTAATTGCAAATATATATTTAAATGAGTTTGACCAGTATATGAAGAGAAGAAATTATAGAATAGTAAGATATGCAGACGATATACTGATTTTATGCAGGACAAAAAGGAAAGCGGAAAAAGCACGGGAAGAAGCGGCACGGTATCTGGAGAAAATACTCAGATTAAAGGTGAACGAAGAAAAAACGTACATAAGACATAGCGATGATGGAATCAAATATCTCGGAGTAGAGATATACAGTAAATATACAAAAATACAGGAAAAGAAACTCAAGAAATTTAAAGAAAAAGTTAAAAGTGCCACAAGAAGGAACTCTCCGGTGAATCTTGAAAAAGTAATAAAGGATATAAACCCTATTTTAAGAGGATTTATTAATTACTTCAAGATAGCAAATTGTAAAAAGGCAGCAGAAAGATTGATGGAATGGACAAGAAGAAGGCTCAGGGCAAAGCAATTGAAATTATGGAAAACTCCTAATAGATTAAGAAGAAGATTAAGACAGCTAGGATGTAACATTGAAGTGAAAGAGATAAAAATGAGCTCATGGAAAAACTCAAAAAGTCAATTAGCAAGTTTATCTATGCCGAATAATTGGTTTAGTGAACTGGGATTATTTGACATGACAAATGTTAAGTTTGGTATTACTGTACCTTGTTAAAGGTATAAGAATAGACAGGAGCCGTATACGAGACCCGTACGTACGGTTCTGTGAGAGGGTTGAAGCAGGGAAAAGTACTATCCCTGCTTCACTCTACTCGATTTTATATTTTAAGGATTCAAGGAGGAAATATGAAGAAATTAACCGGAGCTCAAATCATTGTCGAAATCCTGAAAAAAGAAGGTGTTGATACTATTTTCGGTTATCCAGGCGGAGTGGTAATCCCGATATTTGATGTTCTTTATGCTGCAAAAGATATCAAAGTAATTTTAACAAGGCATGAACAGGCCGCTGTCCACGCGGCTGACGGTTACGCACGATCTACCGGCAAAACAGGTGTAGTTCTAGTTACAAGCGGTCCCGGTGCAACAAATACAATTACAGGCCTTGCAACAGCAAATTTTGATTCTGTTCCTATTGTCTGTTTAACAGGCCAGGTCCCGACTTCAATGATAGGAATTGATGCATTTCAGGAAGCTGATGTTACAGGTATTACCAATGCTGTTTCAAAGCATAATTATCTGATTCATTCTGCTGATGAAATAGGCCAGATCTTTAAAAATTCGTTTTATATAGCAAGTACCGGCAGACCCGGTCCTGTGGTTGTGGATCTTCCAAAGGACGTCATTATTGAGACTCTGGATGATGAATACCCGGATACTGTCTCTATGAGGGGATATAATCCTGTGACGGTTGGTCATGCGGGCCAGATCAAGAAGGTAGCGGCCGCCATTAAAAAATCAAAACGGCCTATTTTTTACCTGGGCGGGGGAATGCATATATCCGGGGCGTCCGAAATCTTTAAAAAACTACTTGAGAAGACGAAAATTCCCACTATCACGTCCCTTATGGGCATTGGGACGATTCCTTCCAGTCATCCGCTTTTTCTCGGTATGGTCGGCATGCACGGAACGTATGCCGCAAATATGGCGGTCACGGATTGTGATCTTATTATTGGGATCGGAACACGGTTTGATGACAGGGTCACGGGGAAGCTGGATACCTTCGCGCCTCATGCGGAGATCATCCATATTGATATTGACCCCGGGGCCATTGCACGGAATGTACCGGTAAAGATACCTATTGTAGGGGATGCCAGGCAGATACTTGAGGAGCTTTATCCGATTGTCGGGGTCCCGGCCATAGACGAATGGAGGAAGGAGATGCTTAAGCTGAAAGAGGATTTTCCGCTTCCCGAAGGAGAAAAAGATGGTATTGCCCCTCAACAGGTAGTGAAAGTAATTAGTGAGGTATTTCCCGATGCCATCATTTCCACGGAAGTGGGGCAAAACCAGATGTTCGGGGCACTTTATTATAATTACACAAGACCGAGGACTTTGCTTACCTCCGGCGGGCTTG
>JAFGQG010000014.1 GCA_016935765.1 bacterium | reverse complement strand
GAAGTTATTTTAATCAAAAAATGTATATATTGTAAAGATAATTCTGGACAAGGATTTTTTTTTAAATATATTATTTCGAAATATAAAAAGGCGAATAGAATAATATTATAATTTCATGGAAATGGAGGTATCGATATGGCAACCAACCAACAGAAACTTCTTGAAATCCGACCGGAAAATATCACCCGAATATTAGGTTCAGAGAGTAAAGTTTGTGCAGTTAATAGTCGAAACGTATTCGATTCTTTTCTTCACGACAAATTTATAATCATGGCATGCAATACAAGGATTAAACATGTAATTCCCGGTATAATGAGAGCCGCAGAGGAACTTGACGCTGTTGTTGGTTTTGAATTAGCCAAATCAGAGGGCTATATAGACGGCGGCTATACAGGTCAAACACCTAAAATCTTTGTTGAAACAATATTGGAGTACGCTGAGAAGATCGGTTTTACAAAACCTTTTATAATCCATGGAGACCATATCACAGTGAAGGATACCTCCGATAAGGAGCTCAGCGAAGCACAAGCATTGATAGCTGAGGAACTGAAACAGGGTTATACCAGCTTTGCAATAGACGCTTCACACAATCCGATCCCGGAGAACCTGGAAATAACTATGAAATTAGTACCCCCGATTCTCGAAGCAGGTTTGGGACTCGAAGTAGAAGTTGGTGAAATAGCGGGATTGCAGGGTAAATTAACTACCGTCGAAGAAGCCCGTCACTATATTTCAACCCTGAAAGAAAATGACGTGGATATGAACCTTCTGGCAATCAATAACGGTTCCAAGCACGGTAATTATGACCCGGATGAAGAAGTGCATATAGACCTGAACCGAACTGGGAAGATTTTCGAAGCTATCAGGCATTTCGGAGTATCAATTGCTCAGCACGGAATAACCGGTACTCCCCTGCACCTTGTTGGGCAGTTTGCTGATTATGGTATCAGAAAAGGGAATGTTGGTACAAACTGGCAAAATTTAGCTCACGATGGATTACCTCCTGAGTTGTTTCAAAAAATAAAGGATTGGGTAAAAGAAACCGGAAAACCAATTAAAAAATCAACTAAAGTATTCAAATCGGAGATCGATAATATACCTGAAATAAATAAAAAAGAAATCGCCGATGCCGCTTATATATCAGCTATGGAGTTCATCAGGGGATTTCGAGCTGAAAATACGGCAACCTTACTTGCGGAACGGTTGTTCACGTAAAGCAAAATAGCATTAGATTAGAAAGGTAAAGAATTATGTTTAAAATCGATGTTAGATGTCCTGTATGTAATAAAATTCTGGTTGTTCCAGAAGTAAAGATAGATAACGAACCCGCTATCTTCACTGAAGTTAGTTACGAAGGTAAATGGTATCCATTGTATCTCAGTTCGCTTTATGGAAGCTACAACATATTATCAGAAGTGGAAATCAAGCAAGGTGACATGGTCAAATTCAGATGTCCATTTTGTAAAGCCAGCTTGATGTCAAAAACCCAATGTGAGGCATGTGAAGCTCCACTGGTGCATTTTGGTCTGGTAGAAACCGGGGGTATTGGTGAATTATGCTCACGGAATGGCTGCAGAAAACATTACATAAAGTTTAAAGATATTGAAGAAGAATTAAAAGTATTTCTGAAAACTTATAATATAAATATTGTTTAAATGAGGAAATATGTTATGTTAAACAATAACCGTAAATGGTTAATATGTATTATTATATTCATTATTTGGTTTTCCCGGCTTTGGGCTTTAAATACGGATCAAAAACCATCGCTTGAGGAAAATTATAGTGCACCAGACCAGGTCTCCTTAAGCTATTCAGGTACAGAATTGCGCTTCTTAAACATACATACTGAAAACGGTATGTTTACTCAACTCCTAACGGCTTCTTCCCATAAATCGGACGAGATAGGCGCGCCTGAGCTGCCTGTGCTTAGAGCTCTGATACAGATCCCGTTCGGGGCGACTCCCTCAATTACAATCTCAAACACTCAGTTTGCAGAGTACGATTGCAGTGATTTAGGGATAGAATACCCGGTATTTCCAAAACAGGAACCCGTTATCAAGCGTCCTGGCGGAAAGCCAGAATTCCTACTGGACCAGAAAGTGTATTCGACTGATTCATATCAATTCGAACAAACTGCCGGGATCGTGGATGAATTCGTTCTCAGATGCTATAATATAGCCCTAATAGAGATACATAACGTCGATTACAACCCGGTTCGAAACAAGGTGAAAGTATTGGAAAGCGCTGAGATCACGATCCAGTTGTCAGGTTCGGATATGCAGCTTACACGGCAGATAAAATCCCGGTATTACTCCCCTGTTTTTGAGAACCTTGCTTTGAATACAATACTCAATCCAATGGCTTATTTAAGTCCTGAATGGGTGCCTTCCCTCGATATCGGTTACATAATAATATACGACCCTTCCTTCGCCTCGGCAGTTTCAAACCTCGCAGCCTGGAAAGCCAGAAAAGGCTATAAAGTCTATACTAAAACTGACACAGAATTGGGTGGAACAGCTAGCGGCGTAAAGAATTACATACAAACTCAATATGATTCCGGCGAGTACCCTCCCGATTTTGTACTCCTGGTAGGTGATGTAGGTAATATCCCAACTTATACCGGCAGCGCAAGCGGTTCCGCAAGTGACCTGCCCTACTCCTTGATGGCTGGCAGCGACTATATCCCCGATCTTATGATAGGCAGATTATCCATATCCAGTTCGTCCGAAGTGACTGAGATGGCTAACAGGATTGTGGAATATGAGCAGTGTGATTATACTTCATTGACCTGGACCAACAGGGCGGCTTTTCTTGCATCAGATGACGGTTCGTTCTGGGACCTGGCTGAAGCGACCCACCGGTACGCAATTCAAACATGGTTTGGACCTGCGGGATTCCAGTGCGATTCAATATGGGCGCACTCCGGCGGCGATAGAACCGACGTTATAAACGCTGTAAACAACGGCAGAATGATCGTCAACTACTCAGGACACGGCACCGAAACCGCATGGGATGCCCCAGCGCTTAGCCAGTCGAATATCGAAGGGCTTTCAAACAATAATATGTACCCCTTCGTTATTAGTAATGCCTGCCTTACAGGTCGCTTTTCAAGAACCGAATGCTTCGGTGAAACATGGATCCGCCAAACCAATAAAGGGGCTATTGCCTTCTTCGGTGCGTCAAATTACTCCTATTGGAACGAAGATGACGAGCTCGAACGACGTATGTACGACGCAGTGTTCGATGACGATTATTATTTGATTGGCAGCATGACACAGCAGGGTCTTTATGGCGTTTATCTCGCCTATACTTCCAGCGCGGAATATTACTACGATATGTACAACATCCTTGGCGATCCATCCGTGGCGTTGTGGTTCCGCACCCCCGCAGCGCTTAGCGTTACTCACCCATCTACAATCCCGGTCGGCTCATCTATCATTCATTTGACCGTCACTTCGGGAGGAAGCTCGGTTAGAAATGCTCTCGTATGTATTACAAATGATTCAGATATTCACGAAACAGGATACACAAATGTTTCTGGTGCAGTTGATATTCCAGTTGTTGGCGCGGCAGTCGGCGAAACACTCTGGGTGACGGCAACTGCCTATAATAAACAACCTTACTTTGGACATATCGTGGTTACCGGTACGCAACCTTACCTGGCTTATGAATCGGGAACTGTAAATGATGATGAACCAGGTCCGAGCGCAGGGGATGCCGATGGTATCATCGATATAGGCGAAACTATCGAATTCAGCATTACCTTGAGAAACGTTGGGACGGTCACTGCTGAAGATGTAAATGGGATACTTACTACTTCTGACCCCTACATTACAATCACTGACGGGAACAATAATTTCGGTGATATTCCAGCGGCAAGCACGAGAACGTCCTTAAATCCATACATTTTTAATATATCCCCTAATACGCCCGATGGTCATGAGGTCCAATTCGAGTTGGAAGCGACTGATGCGGAAGACAGCACTTGGATTCTGCAGTTCACTCTCGATATAAGCGCTCCTGTTCTTAATTACCAGAGCCACCTCATTGCTGACCCCTCTCCCGGGGGCGACGCCGATGGTTTTCCCGAGCCGGGGGAATCTTTCGAGATTACTGTCACACTTATCAATGACGGGGGCGAAACCGCAAGAAGCATCGTTGGGGTTCTTGGTGATCTTTCAGACCCTTATATTACTGTGGATGTAACATCCTCCCCATTCGCTAATACAGATCCATCAGAGACCCAAAATTCGTCACATGTCTATGATATTACTGTTGCGCCCGGATGCCCCTCACCGCATACTGCTTACTTCGAGATTGAATTCACCACCGCAATCGGATACACATCATACGATACGTTCTCCGTTCTGATAGGCGAAGGCGGTCTCTCGGATGACGTTGAATCCGGAACTGGACCCTGGACCTATAGCGGGTGGCACATATCCGATTTCAGATCGAATTCTCCCGGACATAGCTGGTATTCAGGAAGCGCAAATTCACACCTGTACCCTGATGAAACGATTTCGTACCTGACTACTCCGTCAGTCGTCCTCTCTCCAAACTCCTACTTCTCATTCTGGCATTTCTTCGTTACTGAAACCGGGTACGATTCGTGCATTATTCAAGTCAACACCGGCAGCGGATGGTCAAATGTCCATAAGTACACCGGCTTTAGAACCGAGTGGGATTATGAACTCTATGACCTCACTGCATTAGCTTCCGGAACTGAAATCCAGTTCAGGTTTAAATTCAAGAGTGATACTTACGTTCATGGTGAAGGCTGGTACGTTGATGATATCTACATCGGTCCGTTGAAAGTCGCAGAATTGGGCGCAGGAAGCGTCTATCCTATCGCCGGTCACGATACTACAAATTTTAATTTCTCAGTTACCTACTTCAGCTTAAATGACTATGAACCCACTTCGAAAAAGATCGTGCTGGACGGCACGCATTATGATATGACAACCGATGACTTCGTTTATAATGACGGCTCCGTGTTTACTTACTCGACCACTACGCGCTCAGGAATACATGTTTACCATTTCGAGTTCACTGCAAATGGTCAGTTGATAAGGTTTCCTCGAACTGGCGAGATCATTGGTCCCTACGTGGATGAAAATCTATATTCTTACAATATTGGCTCATCCCCTTCCGGCTTCACGACCGCTGGATCGAGAAACGACTGGGAATGGGGTGTGCCGACTTCCGGACCGGGTTCAGCGCCATTTGGCAGCAACGTGTGGGCTACCAACCTGGACGGAAATTACAGGGATAGCTCAAAATCCCAACTGCTCCTGCCGCCAATGGACCTCACGGAAGTATCCTGGGCGTTCCTGCGATTTGCGCACTGGTACGAATTTCAACCCCCAAACTACTATGGATATCACGACGGCGGTAATTTAAAGATTGTGGTAGATAGTCGGGATACTATAATTCTCTATCCACAGGAATACTACGATGTTATACTCTCCCAATACAACCATTGGATACCATGGCAATTGGCTTATGCTGATGATGATAATGGGAATTACTGGCATTTCTCAACAGTTGACCTGCGACCCTATTGCGGTAATAATGTTCGCATAATATTCGAGTTTGGTTCATCCTCCTCGAATGTTGACCCCGGTTGGTATGTCAGTAATATGCAGATTATTGGGTCCGAAGATGTTGGTATTGAAACTGAACAAGCTACCGGTAAACTGCCAAGAAATCTGAGTATCAACCAGAATTATCCAAACCCGTTTAACTATAGAACAGTAATAAGCTACGCAATTCCGGCGGGAGCGTTGGAGAAAAGCAATGTTGATATCCAGCTTTTCGACATACTGGGAAATTCCGTGAAAACCCTTGAGAACGGCGAAAAAACTCCGGGTTTCTACGAAGTTGCATGGGACGGTTTGGATGATAAGGGGAACGCAAGCCCCAGCGGTATCTATTTCTGCAGGATATCCAATGGTGTCGAATCCAAGACCATATCATTGCTGCTGATAAGGTAAAAAAAACTTACCCCAGAGTATAATAAATACCGGCTGCCCGTGGTTAAGTATCGAGGATTAGAATCATCGATTTAAGACTGTTCCTGTTTTTTGATTTCTTTTTTAAAATTATGGTTGGTCATGGTTGGCACAATTTTTGATGCCTCAACGGGTCAAAAATTTCGCCAACCAGAAATCTGCTCTAAAAAATGCGCTGCTGCTATTATGAACCTTCTACAAAGGTTTACCATCTACGTTTGCTTGTAGTATTAGTTATGGACCATTATACTAATATCTACATAGGATCTGTAAGATGAACAATATATAGTCCAGCTATGATCCAACTGGATGTCTGGATGAATGGATGGGTGGAAGCTTGTTAATAATTATGTTCTTTACATTATTTACTAACAAACCCGCAGTTTTGCATTTATATACTCCCCGTCATTTAGAAATATTCCAATTTCTATTTTCTAATTTACGTTTTCTTTCTCCGTGACTCTGTGTCTCTGTGGTAATAATTCCCCCTCTTTTTCCTTGCACAATTCCATCATCGTTTATTTATTATAATGAACTTTAAACTTTTTTCTCTGGTTTTCACATGGAAGAACAAGCAAAATGTCCAAGTTGCGGCAGGTTTATCGGGGCACATACTACATGCCCCTATTGCGGGACACATATAAAACAGCGCCTCTCTATCCGGCTTCTGAAGATATTCGCACTCTCCTTCTCGATCATCGGGGTGATAATACTCTTCATCGTTTCGCGCCAGACTGAGGTACGCCTGGTGCCTATCGGGGAGATCTCCACGACTATGAACTTCGCGTTCCTGAGGATCAAGGGCGTGGTAATTGACGTGCCGCGTGTGAATGCCGCCGACCATTACGTTTCGTTCGACCTGAGCGATCCCACGGGTGTGATGTCCGTACGGGCTTATAGCGCAACTGCTGATGCCATGATCGGGGAAAGCAAGATCCCCATGCTTGGCGATACGGTCGATGTTGCTGGAACAGTTCGCATCAAAGCGGAGAATCCCGGGATATTGGTTAATCTGCCAAAGATGGTCAAGATTACTTCTCCAGCGCCATTACCAATGGAAATCGCGTCTATCACGAAGGGGAACATGAACGAAGTGGTGACTATCCAGGGCGAAGTATCAGGCATCAAGGATTACGATAACCTCGCGAATTTGACATTATCGAGCCCTAAAGCTGAAGGAAGCATAGACCTCGTGCTTTATAAGGGCACTTACGAGGGCGACATCCCCCCTATCGCCGAGAAAGATAAGATAAAGGTTACCGGCATGGTTTCGGAGTACCGGGATAAATTACAGGTAATTCCGCGCTCGCTGACGGAGATCGAGTTCATCGACAAGTTAGAATCGTCACACCGGGTGGAAATCTCGCAGCCGCCGCCGTTTGTGCCGCTCAAGGATTTGAGCTGGGATTTCCATGACAAGGTAATCATAATCGAGGGAAAGATAACCTACGTCCGCGATTTCGGAAAGGGTAAGGAACTTACTCTGAAACAGGGAGACCACTACGCCGCGGTTGTAATATGGAAGGACACTTTCGAGGAGATCCCGGGCAACCAGAACATTAAAGTTGGTGAGAGTATTAAAGTTACGGGGAAACTGGGGGATTACAAGGGGAAACTTCAGCTTGTTCCGCGGGACGCGGTGGATGTTGTTTTTGTGGAGTAAATAAATATCGTCATTGCAGGGGCTTAACGAACAGGAAGTTCGTTTTGTATTTCAGGTCGCCTGTCAACCATAGCCTTGGCGAAGGTTGGAAGCAATCCCACCAAGTGAATTTTGCTATTAAACAGGATGTTCCTGGGAGTTTGTGTTGGATTAGTATGCTTATGAGATTGCCTAAAACCAACTTCTGTTGGTTACGCGATTGACGGGTGAGGGATTTCTGAGGGTTACGGG
>JAFGQG010000129.1 GCA_016935765.1 bacterium | reverse complement strand
GAGTTTTCTGCAAAAACTCCATGGATATATATAGTAATGAATGGATGTATATTAGAATGAATGGCATTATTTTGAAATGAATGGATATAAAGCGAGTGCCACGAATTACACGAATTCACACTAATAAAAAACAATTCCAGTTGTTGTTTTAACCCACTCAATGACATAGATTTCTCACCCTGATAAATCGGAGTTCGAAATGACAGATAGAATTAACATGGGAATTATGATAAAAAAACAGAAGTCGAGGGAGCAAACTCAGAAAATGCAGCGGGTCAGGTCTTTAATTCAATTACATCGCCTTCGTGCAGAACGTGGTCCCTGCCAACCATCTGACCGTCATAGACGCCTTCACCCCAGACCCTTGCGGATTTCAGGTTTTTGTAAAAATCCTGGTGGATCTTCCCCGCGAATTCTTCAACAGTACCACCTTTCTGGAGCACGAAGGGAGCGGTGTAGTCAGGTTCTTCTCCCGGGGGCTTGGAATAAACCCTGATGATCTGGAGTTTATTGTATATCAAGTCCTTCAACTGCTCGAAATTCCGTTCGTATTTCAGGGAAACGGAAACGCAGTCCCATTTGTCGCTTATCAGGGCTTTGAAGGCGTTAAACTCATCATCGAGAGTCTGGTCGTCATCCTTGTTTACTACTATCAAAGTAGGTACATAAGTTATCACTTCATCGGTGGAGTACTCACCCCTCAAAGTTTCGGGAACTATCTTATGTTCGAGAAGCACTTTAATAGTATCGTCATATTGCTTTATCGGTCTTGTCTGGATGTCCAGGAGGATCAAAATAAGGTCCACCCTTCGAATCAGGTCCATTAACTCCGGCTCGAGGTAATCCCTGTTCAGCGGCGGGGTATCGATAAGCTGTACCTGTATGTTTTTCATCTCGAGCATTCCGGGAGTAGGAACCCATGTGCTGAAAGGAAAACCTGCAACTTCCGGTGTCGCGTTCGTAAGAGCGTTTAGGAAAGTGGATTTGCCCACGTTAGCCAGTCCTATTACAGCTACCTGACCCGAGCCCTCCTTCTCGATGTGAAAAGCTGATTCCTGCTTGCTAATTTTCTTCTTGCTTTGCGCCGCGGATTTGAGTTTAGACATTTTCCGCCTGAGATCAGCGCGAAGATGGTCGGTACCCTTGTGCTTGGGAATAGTACCGATCAGCTTCTCAAGCATCGCTATTTTCTCGGATACGGTCCTGGCGTCCCGGTATTCTTTTTCTACTGAAAAATATTCCGGGGGTAGATTGGCTGGCATAGGTATTAATTCCTTATTCTGTTTTCGTATTTTGTTTTGTTAAGCACAATTAATTTAGTCTTTTTTTGCCACAAACGCTGTGAAAAGCTCATCTCCCACTTCGGGATTTACAGGTGCGAAGAATTTTATCTCCTTTAAGGCAATAAAGCCGTAGTTTCTCAACATTTTACGGATATAGCTGTTAGTATGCATAAAAACTGCTAACCCTTCTGGGGAAACTTCCGAATATATCTTGCCCAGTTTTATTATCTCGATATCCTCTTTGTTCTCCATGTAGGATTTTATGATAAAGGATAAAATGCCGTTCCTTCTTAACAGCCTTCTAGCCTCGAACATTATCAATTCAAGGTTTTCGAAGAATTGGAAGACCCCGCATGAAATAACAATATCGAATGACGCAGACTGGTATGGGTAAGGTTTCTGGGTCAGATCGAAGAGTTTTAATTCTATGGCTATCTTTTTGGATTCGCAGACTTTCAACATTTCGCTTGAGCCGTCAAGACCATAAACCTGAACACCCGCTTTGGCGAAATGGCATGAAGACAAACCGGTGCCTATACCCAGGTCCAGCAGTTTATCCCCTTTGTTTATGTATTCATAACACAAACCAAATAGAAGATCATGGACAAACCACCCGACATTCTTTACCTGCCTCTCATATTCGGCAGCGCTATTGTCGTGCTCGGATATATAGTCGTTCATTTTTACTCCAATCAAATCTATGATTAGCTGAGTTTAAAAGCTTGTTTTGACAATCAAATTTTTATACTGTAATTCATGATAGGATTTTTTCTATAACAAGTTTAACCTATAAGTTGCTTTATCGCCGCCAGAACCTGCTCGTGTATCGTTCCGTTAGTAGCGAGTATGCCCGAGTTTTTTTCCAATTTACGGCCGGTAGAGAAATCGAGGGGATATCCACTGAAGTCTGAAACCATTCCTCCGGCTTCAGTTACAATTATTGCTCCCGCGGCGTGGTCCCAGATATTCTCATGGTAGCCAGCTTTGCTTGATTGACGCAGGTAAATTGTGGCATCTCCCCGGGCGACGGCAGCATACTTGCACTGGCTGTCGATTCGAAGTGGGGGAGTGGTAATCCCCAGCAAATTGGATATTTGTGCATGGGTGTCATGGGATACGTGCCCAATCTCGACCGACTCGCAGAATCTTGCTAAAGAGGGTTTTGATACATTGTCAACGTTTATTTTGCAGGGATTGGAGCCATCTTTCTTCTGGACATAAGCGCCATTTTTCTTTGCAGCGTAAAAAACAAGCCCCTTGCTGCTGCTGGGCTCCTCGAAATTTTCAGGGTAGTTCGGGCAGCCTAAAACACCGAGAACAACTTCGCCATCTTCGATAAGCGCCAGCGCTATAGCATATTGCTCACCTCTTAAAAAGCCCTTTGTACCATCAATTGGATCGATCGTCCAGAAACTGCCTTTCTTTGATGATGAAGCTGTACCAACCTCGAGAAGGCGCAGAACATCATCAGTCGTTTGTATATCCACTCTCTTTCTAACCTGAAGATAAATTTCCTGGAGAAGGTTTTCGTTCGCGCTTAAGGAGGATACATCCTCTTCAGCAATGATATGAGCGGTCCCAAAAACACGCAGTAGTTCATACGTTATCACAACTTGACTACCTATGTCAGCTTTGGTCACAGGAGAGTGGTCCGCTTTCTCTATGTAAGCGATCTTAGGAACGCTATTCCTTACTTCCTCACATAACGCCATGGCTTGTATCACAGCGTTCAGCGCTGCTTTTAGCTTGTTATCGTATTCTAAAACCATGTTCTTGATTATAAATATAATTCGATATGTTATTTTTTATAACCGTTGGAGTAATCGCTATCGAGAATCCATTTAGGCAATTTGCCTGCTTTTACCAGCATCTCCAGGATGTTGGGCATACTAATAAATTGTCTCATGCAGAGGTTATATTCTTCCTCGCTGATATTTCCTGTTTTTGGGTAGCAAAAGATCAACATTCCTTCTTTACTTGCCATCAAGTGTCTTATCTTATCACATGGGAATTCGTCGCAATACACGCAATTTTCCACACCTTTTTCCTTCGCGCAGGGTCGGGCTTTACAGTTCTTGTCAGCAACTTCTCCGGAACTCAGACAGCCCGGGCATTTTACGTTTTCCGCGGTATAGTTCTGATGCCCGAAGTATTTTCGCCAACCGTCCACCATTTTCTGCCGGATTTCAGGATCGTCTGACCTGGCAGCGCATAAATGGCAGTTGTAACCACAATAACCTATCATTTTCTCCATTATTTTCCTCCTTATTTTATTGACCAACACCAAAGAAGAAAATGGGTATTAGATATCCGCTAAATATATTCTCAATAAATAGTAAAACCTTCTCTCCGATTAGTCAAGGTAAATATAATGCAGGAAAACTATACTAAAAAAGTAGAGAATACTTGACAAATACTTATCTTTTAATAAAATTGACTTAATTTGCGGAAAGAGAGAACTTATTATTTAAATAATTGGATAAATACGAGAAAAGGGGAATTAGATGTTAACAAATGAGATTATTATACTACTTGTCACAGCGGCTTCTATCGGTTTTTTTCATACCTTGTTCGGACCGGACCATTACTTGCCTTTTATAGTAATAAGTAAAGCGAGATCATGGAGCATAGGCAAGACCGCATTAATTACTTTCTTATGTGGTTTAGGGCATGTAGGCAGTTCTGTTGTACTTGGTTTTATAGGGGTAGCATTAGGATTAGCTGTTCACAAGATCGAGATCTTCGAGGGGGTGCGTGGAAGCATTGCTGCGTGGGTCTTAATGGCGTTCGGTCTGGTTTACTTTATTTGGGGAGTGAGAAGAGCGATAAAATCCAAACCTCATTCGCATTTACACACTCACAGTGACGGTACATCTCACGCGCACGATCATTCACATTTTAAGGAGCACTCGCACATACATGCTGAGGAAGGAAAGACTAATATAACTCCCTGGGCTCTATTCATTATATTTGTCCTTGGACCCTGTGAGCCATTGATACCCCTGCTGATGTATCCCGCCGCTCAGAGTAATGTTGGCGGACTGATATTGGTTACAGCGGTATTCAGCGCGGTTACTATTGCCACTATGATGAGTATAGTGATAGTAGTATCGATGGGATTGAATGTATTACCGATGGGCAAGCTTGAGAGGTATGCAAGCGCGATGGCTGGCGCAGCGATCTTTCTTTCCGGCGCTGCTATTCAATTCTTGGGATTATAGACCCACCCTGCAGCTTTAAAATCGACTTTTCCATTCATGTCGAAAGCCACACCTTCAGCTTCAAGCAACTGCTGCTGAATGGAGGTGTCGTCGCCGTCTTTCCGCGCGCTGACTTTACCCTGGCTGTTTATTACTCTATGCCAGGGGACATCATCGTAAGGGAGTGAAGCCATGGCGTACCCGACGACTCGGGGACTGCAGTGACCGGCAATCGCAGCAATTTGACCGTAAGTGGCTACTTTACCAGCTGGTATTAACCTTACGATATCGTATATTTTATCAAAAAGGTTTGCTTTGGAATTAGGCTTCATATCGTTTTTCATTTTTGCTTCCTTCACTTTAAAAACGGTACATCAAAGATGCGGACGCTTGGTGTCTATCTCCTAATCCTCCATCGAGTTCGAGGCATATATGTTCTGTAAATTCGGTATTAAGCCCCATTTGGAAATTCCATGATTCCCGCTGCCTCAATCCCACTTTATAGTGGATTTCTCCAAACAATGGAACACCACCGATATCCCCTTCATGTTTTTCTTCGGATCTCTGGTACATAGCTCCACCCCAAAGTGCAAATCTGTCAATGAACCAGACGTCATTGAAATTTACGCCGATATTCGGGGAGAGAATCCAGGCATTTACGGTAGAAGTAGTGACGTCAAGGTTAGAATCGGTATAAATTGTTGAGACTGTGCTGAAGAACCTGCCCATACCGGTTGCTATCGTTGCGCCGATACCCCACATCCAACCCTCGTAGTCGATATTCATGTCTTCACCTATAGCAAAATCAACGAGGGTATTTCCTTTTATTGAACCTAATAGTCCAAAAAAGTTAACGAAGGGAAGTACCCAGACATCGATTTTTAAATTCCATTCTCCTATTTCATTACTAACATCGATGGTATCCAGATCATCTGTCTCCCTTGGTTCATCATTTATCCACAATTCTGACAGAACATAAGCCTGATCCTGGTAGTAATACCTGGCGCTAACCCCCACCGGAAGAGGCAACTTCTTATCACCAGCCCATGAGCGGCCTAAAGGCAAATATTGGGATGTGTCAAATGGTGAAGCATTGGTTACAATGAATATTAATAATAAACATGCAAACGGAATCAAATAGTAGTTCCTCATATAAGGGACTCCCTTCCTTGATAATGAAATTATTACTAGCTTGTAAAGCTAACTAAACTATTTTTCGGACAGTTTTAATAGTAAATATAACTTAATACTGTGCTATCACGCAAGTAAAATCTATTCGGGCAATCCGAAATACTTTTCAAACAGTTCCTTTGAGAGCTTTGCCCCTTCATCGGAGATTGATACTGATTTAGCTTTACTCTTTGGATTTCCGATGTAACCTTTTTCGTGCAGACGTCCCATTGCTTCCCAATCCATACCCTTCCAGGCTCTTCGACCGTAGTCTTCTTCGAACGTTGTTAAATAAAGCAATGCAAGAACCATTTCATCGACTTTTTCCTGGTCATACTTCATTTCCTAGACTAATCCTTTCTGTGGCTATTTATTATAAAATTACGTTTTTGCTGTTCAATCATGAAACATATATATACAAAAAATGACATTTAATGCAACTATTTACTCCAGGTTTTTTTATTTAATTCAACAAGCTTGATGAGAGTTTCCAGATCGGTGACAGCCCGGTCAGGGTAATATTCGAAACCGGGTTTTACATATTTAAGCACTTTGTATGTATTATTGGTGATTTCAAAAGCAGCAAATGGTTCGAGTTGCATGAGTACGCTTCTAAAATCTGGGTTCAAGGTTTTTCGGGCACTTTCTAATGTACTTTTTTGGATTTTGTACTTTTCATCGAATTCTCTTACTCCAATCTTTATCTCGGCTGACAGATGCAGTTTATCTAAAAATTTACTGACTACACTCTCATGCATAACCTGGAGTAGAAGAGGTGTTTTGTCTCCGGCATAGATTTCCAGTATAAGTTCTCCCGGACTCAAAAAATCAACCCTGATCCCATAACCTTTATATTCGCCAAGGATACCTGGTAATCCAGAGATTCCGAGATCTTTCCCTGTTGATAGTAACCCTTGGTTTTCAATAATCCGTCCAGCTAAGCTTTCATTTAACCTTTCTATAAATTCTCTTAAATCCATCTTTGAACTCCTTATTGGAGTTAATTATCCTTGTTAAAATTTTCATTTATTTTCTTTATAGTAATCGGGGCAGAACCCTCATAATGGTTATTGACGTTTACATAAACATCGACATCTTTTGCCAGTAAACCATCGATCATCTGGCTCAAGTGAGTTAACTCTTCATCCTTGGGAGCAACAATTTTATCCCACTTCTTAGCTGTTGTTTTTTCTATTCCCTGTCTGTCAGGACCTAATAATCTTATGACGGTCAAATTTCTAATATGTTCTGCAAACTTCAAATAGGATTGGAAGATAGAAGGCATGTAGTACCCCTGGACAAACACGTGGTAAAGATTGAATTCGTTAATAAATGAGAAGTAAGGTTTGTTCAAATATTGGGGATTCCTGACCTCCAGGCAATAAGAATAATCCTTTGAGCAGGACGAGATAAACTCGCCGAACTTATCCAGGAACTCCTTTTGGGATGGCATTTTTTGTTTATTAAGGTATTCGAACTGGAACATCAACGGACCGAGTTTTTCTCCCATTGGCTCAAGGCTTTTTAAGAATTTCTCGAACAGTTTAACAGAAAGAAAGTGTGGATTCGGAACAAGCGGGTCAGATTTTTGTTTTTTATAGAAATGGGTGAGCGTTATGCTGTTTGGAATCTTAATTGTGAATTTAAAATCATTGGGAACCGACTCCACATATTCTTTTACGATATGGCTCTGCGGTAATTTGACAGAATCGGACTTGAAAAGCGACCAGAACCACTGGTCTATTTCAACTGTATTGAAATGTCCGGAGTACTCCTCAAGATAGTTTATGGAGGGTTTTTCGGAATAAACTAAGCCTTTCCAGGAATCGTATTTCCAACTACATGTTCCAATTCTTAATTCAGCCATTTCTTCAACCGGGGTTTCTTTAATAGAGCACCTTTTAAGAACTTTGTGAGAAACAAATGTTTATAATATTGTACTTTATGGGAAAAAATCAATAAAAAAACCAGAAAATGTGTTCAATTTAGCGTGTTCAGAAAATAGAATTGACATATTCATTTACTTCATTAAATTTAAAACACACCGAAAAACATTCCGACGAGGTTACATCATTAATGCTTCTTGCATTGACTATATTCGCTCTCTCTTTTGCTCCGGGCGCGTTCTGGATCTGGTATTTTTATCGAAGGGACAAGCTGGAGCATGAGCCAAAGAAAAAAGTCTTTAAACTATTCTTCTTTGGATTATTGTCAGCAATCCCGGTTGCAATAATAGAAACAGTATTGGACTTCAACGCTTTTTTCACTTTACTGTTTTTAGCGCCTATTTTAGAGGAAGCTGCTAAATTTCTGACGGTTCGAATAACGATATACCGGGATACTGAATTCGATGAACCGATGGACGGTATAATGTATGCCGTTGCGGTTGCGCTTGGATTCGCGTCACTTGAAAATCTTGCCTATATAGCGAATGCATACAAAGCAGGGACATTAATCCAAACTACGGTAATCAGGGCTTTGCTAAGCGTTCCGGGTCATGCTTTATTCTCAGCGATGTGGGGATATGCCTTGGGTATGTCGAAGTTCTTTAAGAACCATTCCGGCAAAATTGTACTAAATGGAGTGATCCTGGCAATTGTGCTCCACGGCGTGTTTAACTTTTTTTGCCTGGGGATTCCGTTTATCTCATTACTTATCATAGTTTTTGTTTTAATAATGTGGATAATTGTTGACAGAAAGATAAAAAAACTGATAAAACTTTCTCCATTCCGGGTAGATAATAGTAATGGGAGCGATGTTGACGACAATATTTGATTAATTTACTTGATTTTTTGCAACTAAATTAGAATATTATAGAGGTTATTGTATCGGAAAAACAATATATATATAAATACTGGAGGTTGAAATGATATTATTTGGATTTTTAATAATTCTAATACTGATAATTTCCCCTGTTATTATCTACATAGTTCTTCGAAACAGTCTGATAAATAAAAAGAACCAGGTTGAAAACGCCTTCGCGGGTATGGATACCATGCTTAAGAAGAGGTATGATCTGATCCCTAACCTTGTTGCCGCGGTAAAGAACTATATGAAGCATGAAGAGAAGGTCCTGTTGGAAGTTACTGAGTTGAGGGCAAAGGCAACCCAGGGCATGCTTACCGATGACCAGAAGATTGACCTGGACAACCGTATTTCGAAGTTGCTAAGCAACATACTGGTGGCGGTTGAAGCGTACCCGGATTTGAAAGCGAGTCAGAATTTTCTGCAGTTGCAAGCTGCATTGAACGAAGTTGAAGAACAGATATCAGCTTCTCGAAGAGCTTATAATGCGATGGTTACAGATTACAATAACGCGGTTGAGATGTTCCCGACAAGTGTAATTGCGAACATGATGAAATATCAGCGGAAGCCATTGTTTGAGATCCCCGAAGCTGAGAGAAAAAATGTAGATGTTGGGAAGCTATTCAAGGAATAATAAGCAAATTGAAGTAAGAAATTGGGGGAATAAGGATGCCGTGGCGATCCAAAACTCCAGATGAATTCAAGGTTTTTTACCAGCAGACTATTTTACCGGGACTGGATTCGCTTGAGAAGTTGCGTAAGAAGGTCTGGGAGAAGATAGTCATTCTTACCCTTGTTGTATTCTGCTTTTTTATAGTAATTGCTGCAATAATGTTAAGCGGCGCTTTCGTTATTCAAGCGCTTATGATTCCCCTGGTTATATGTGCTGTGTTATGGGTTGTCTTGTTCAGAATTGTAGTAAATAAGTCACGGGTGAAATTCATCGCGGCGTTCAAGGAGCAGGTTATAGGGGAAATTGTGCGCTTCATTGAACCGGGTCTTGATTATAATTACAGCAAATACATCCCGTTATCAGTTTTCAATGCAAGTAAGATCTTTAACGTTTCTCCGAACAGGTATAGGGGTGACGACTATGTTTCAGGGCGAATCGGCGATACACAAATTGAGTTTTCCGAGGTCGCGGCTGAAAGAGTGACCACAAGGATTGATAGCAAAGGCAGAACGAGGAAGGAGGTTCAAACGATATTCAAGGGTTTGTTCTTTATTGCGGATTTCAACAAGGAATTCAAGGGGACCACCGTTTTATTACCCGATCTCACCCAGAAGTTCTTAGGGAGATTTGCGCAAAAGATCCAGTCGATATTCAGACCTCGTGGACAGCTTATCAAGCTTGAGGATCCCGATTTCGAAAAAAGGTATGTAGTATATGGTGATGATCAAGTCGAGGCAAGGTATATCCTGACTCCAGGTTTGATGCGACGCCTTGTTTCGTTCTGGGATAAAATGAACAAAGTGAACGATAGTATTTTGGGCAATTTCGGTAGCGGCAATGTTAATTTCCTTTCTAATTTCAGCAATGTAAGAATGGTCTATCTCTCTTTTATAAGGTCGCAGGTGATCGTTGCCATTTCATTCAACAGGAAGCTTTTCGAGCCCAGGTTATTTAGGACGCTGCTCGATTATTCGACTATTGAAGATTATTTTGATGATCTGCAGCTCGCTCTTGGAATCGTAGAGGATTTAAACCTGAATACTCGAATATGGTCGAAAAGGTAGTGGATAAGAAATCAATTAATCAATTAGCAGTTATCAATTATCAATTAGTACTGGGAAATATGAGGGAATTTGGAAGTCCGGGAAGTCATAATAAGTAGGTGGAAATATGATAAGGGGAATTTGGGATGCAAACCTTACTTTTCAGGATTTAGAGCGAGCAGTTCATTTTTAGGGATAAGTCTTATTTTTCTTGATAATTAACTGAATCGCTTTATAATTATATAGCAATTGAAATCTAAAAGGAGGTTTAACATATAATGCGATCACTGATAAAACCGGCTGAAAATATTTTAGAACTTGTTGGGAATACACCGATGGTGAGAATAAATATAATTAACCCTAATCCTGGGGTTACTATTTACGCGAAGCTTGAGGGGTTTAATCCTACGGGGAGTATCAAGGACCGTATCGCGTTGAAGATGATACAGCAAGCGGAGGCGGAGGGTAAGCTTACGAAGGATAAGACGATTATCGAGGCGACTTCCGGGAATACCGGGATAGGTCTTGCAATGATAGGGCGAGTAAAGGGTTATAAGGTGGAGATCGTGATGAGCGAGGCGGTTTCCGAGGAGAGGGTCAAGATGATAAAAGCGTTTGGCGCAAAGGTTACGCTAACGGATGCAGAACTCGGAACGGATGGCGCGATAAAAAAAACTCACGAACTTCTTGAGAAATATCCTGACCAGTATTTTCATCCGGATCAGTTCTCCAGCGAATATAATAAGATGGCGCATTATACAATGACAGCGGAAGAGATCTGGGAGCAGACGGAAGGGAAGTTCGACTATTTCGTTTCGGCGGTAGGAACTTCAGGTACTATCATGGGTGTAGGATTAGCGCTTAAAATGAGGGATCCGAAGATAAAGATAGTAGAAGCGCATCCGGTAAAGGGGCACTATATCCAGGGATTGAAGAATATGGAAGAGGCAATTGTACCGTCGATATACAATCCGGGCATGATAGATAAGCAGATAATGGTGGAAAGCGAGGCTGCCTTTGAAATTGCGAGAAAGCTGGCGCGGGAGGAAGGGATCTTTGCGGGTATGAGCGCTGGAGCAGCTATGTATGCGGCGCTGGAGATTGCCAGGGAAATTGAATCCGGTACTATAGTAGTTATCTTCGCGGACAGGGGAGAGAAGTATTTGAGTACTGATTTGTTTAATGTGTGAGGCATGAGGCACAGATTACACAGATAGAGCACAGATTACACAGATATAATGTGAGTAATTATCAGAAGTTAATCGGTTTTATATAATTGTGAATAGATTTGCAATAAAATGAAAACCTAACGAAATAGTCTTGTTTGTGTGTCAGTGTGCGCCGTGGGCGGTCAGGGCTACCCAGATCGTTCGCGCTATTATCTTGATATCGAAGAGCAGTGTGAAGTTTTCGATGTAGAAGAGGTCGTACTTGAGTTTTTCCTTCACATCGTCGAGGGATGTGTCATATTTATGTTTGACCTGAGCCCACCCTGTAAGTCCGGGTTTGATGTTAAGCCTTTTCATATAGAGGGGGAATCTTTTTCTCAGCATTTTAACGAAGTGTGGTCTCTCGGGGCGCGGTCCGACCAAGCTCATGTCTCCCCTTATCACGTTGATAAATTGCGGGATCTCATCTATCCTTGTTCTACGCAATATTCTGCCGAGTTTGGTTACGCGCGGGTCGTTCTTTTTCGCCCAGATGGGACCGGTGTACTTTTCAGCATCCTTGTACATAGACCGGAATTTATAGAGAGTAAAGAGCTTCCCGTGCTTCCCTACCCGGATTTGCCTGTATAAAATACCGCCTTCTGAGTCCAGTTTTATTGCTATCATTACTAACAAACACAACGGCGCGGAACAAACAACCAGGGTCCAGGGGATTATGATATCGAGTATTCTCTTTGCTGCTCTCTGTAACAGGTTGAATGGTTCCGGAAATAACTTGATGAGAGGCGCGCCATAAACCTGTATGCTTTTATGACCACTGATTATATCGAAGAAGTCGAGAATTACCTTGAATTCAACGGGGAAAGTCGCGCAATAACCCATGATCTTCAATATGAAATCATGTTCTTTCGAAGGATACGCAATGAGAACTTGCTGGATTCGGTTCTTACGTACAATATCTGGCAAGTCCTCAACAGTCCCGAGGATATTTTTCTTTTCATGTTCTGTTGAATAATCCTCCTTAGCAGCGACGAAACCTATAACATTATATCCTAAATGCTTTTTGGAGTTCAAAACTTTCTCTAGTTTGAATCCTTCTTCAGTTAGACCAATGATAATTGAATTTCTTAATGCTATACCATTTCTGTGAAGGTAGAATACGAGAATCCGGTATAAGATTCTCAGGATGAATACAACAATTATGGTTAATCCTCCATATACATAGAGGGTTGTTTTAGTCATATCAGTGAGTATCGCGAAGAAAATTATCAATATCCCCAGCACGATAGCTTTAAATATATTGATGAATTCGTCAAGCTTAGAGGTTTCCCAGTTAGGTTTGTCGTATAAGCCAAAAAGGGTGAATAGAATAACCCAGAATAATGAGGACACAAGAGACGGTAGGATGTCGATAGGATTAAATAGTGTTCTCGATCCATACTTGTAGAAAACCACAACCCAGTAAGCTAGCTGGGTGCCAATGAAATCAAGTATGACTAAATACAATCTATCTTTAAGGGAGCTATTCATAGAGCGAATGTGCGGTTATTTTTGCAAAGCGCTTTCAGGGACAAAAAAGCGCAGTGCCGCGGTGTTTGCTGCCGAATCCCCCAGGTAGAATTTGAATTTATGTGAACCTTTGTTAACCTTTATCGTAAATTTCTCAGCCTTTGAAGGAAGCAATCCTTTTTCCTCTTCATAATAAGAAACTTCTGAAATGTTGGTTTCCAACTTGTAATTGTATTTGGATTCCCCATTTTCGGTCACTATGATTTTGAAATGCTGTGTGCCTCTCATTTCCTTGCTGTAATTCAGTCGAGCATATACAGTTATTGTCGTTGGACCAATAATGGAAACCTCGACCGGCTCATCCTTGGTACAGAGATAATAATCATAGCCTTTTTCTTTGACTATCAGGTTCAATGTTCGGTAGGTTTTTGTCGGGGCAAATAGAACGAGTTCTTCCTCGAGTTCAACGAAACGGCATATTGAAATGCATTTCTTAAAGGGTTTCAATATTAACGTGTGTTCGCCTGAGGGAATCTTTACATTAAATGTCTTTGCGTTGGAGACATTTTCCTTCGTATCTTTAAGTTTATATTTGCTAAGTCCTTTAGACATTTTGTCAGTTTGAATTACGTTCTCATCTACCAGTATATTGAATTCAGTTCCCCGGCAATCATTATAAGCCCGGAGATATACTTTTATCCTTTTGGGTCCGGTTACCTTGAGTTCGACCGGTTTTTTGTTCGAAAATGAATAATAGATGTAGTTATTTTTTGAGCCTTCAAGTATTACCTTGTTGATATAGCTATCTGGTTTGAGTGATTTAGCGAAAAGAAATTGAAAGCTGGAAAGTATTATGAGAGGTACGATTAAATAAGTAATTCTTTTCATTATTTTATCCTTAACATTATTTTTTTGATAAAATATAGTTAATTGATGGGCTTTGTCAAACGAATTTATAGGTCAGATGCAATTCAAGGGTTGGAGAGATACATAATAAATCCAAATTCGGATTAAAAGTAATTCGTTCAAATTTTTGCATGAAAACAATCCTTGTTTCATTTCCATTTGGAGTTCATCCAGACCCACTCGTCAGGTTTCATTTTTATTAGTTTTTCTAACGCGGCAACTGCTTTCTGCAAATTGATATCAAGCGCTGCTTTTCTGTCGTCCAATTCGGCAAGTTCAACCGGTTTCCCGATATAGAAAATGAAACTATTGTCTTTTTTCCTGTATATCGCCATCGGTGATAGGGGAAGACCGCTATGCATGGCAATACGCACGGGACCAACAGGTACTTTTACCATTCTGTTTAAGAAAGTAACTTCTTTTACAGACACTACACTGCTTTCCAGGTCCATCAGAAACCCAATGCCATACCCATTGTGAAGAAGTTTCAATAAATGCTTAGGTGAACTTGTGGCTTTGATGATCTTAACTCCTGCTCTTCTTCTATTTCCGACAAGAATTCTATCAAGCCGGGGATCGTACATTTCTCTTGCTACTGCTCCGACCTTGTATCCCGTATAGGAAAGATACGCAGGCATCAACTCGAAGCTGCCTATATGCCCGAGAATCCCTATTACCCCTTTTCTGCTATCATAGACCCTGTTAAAATTCTCTATTCCCTTTACTTCAACAAGTTTCAGTACATCGCTCTTTGAAATTGAAACCATCCTAATTCCATCCACCAGGTTTTTACCTGCATTCATGAAACACCTTCTACACAGCTTGAACGCTTCAACCTTTTCAAGTGAAAGACCTGTTCGAATATTCCTTACCCCTCTTCTGCGTAACTTACCTGATAAATAGAATGTGAGAAATCCGGCAAAATTTCCGATATCGAGTGCAGTCTTTCGGGCAATCCAGTTCAAAAACCATATCAGCAATATTCCGAACAGGTAAATTATATGGTTTTTAGAAGGTCGAATATATTTTTTGTATAGGTTTCCTTTTTTCATGTGTACCAGGTTTATCTATGATACCCAATGGTATTTTCTCTATAAATTCCTTATATTACAAACACAAATAAATATCAAAGGTATTGAAAATCAATAAAAAAGTGGAGTATCATTTATTGTGAGTACCTGAGAAATGAAAGATAATATAATTTAGTTTTACAACGAAACGATTGAATGGAAACCACATTGTATTAATTTTTAACGATCATCCAACCATTCAGGGAGTTTGTAGATGGGAATATGTGAAGGGAAAGTCCCAAAACTAAAACGAAGTATTAGTTCATCATCCATCAGTCCTTGGGGGGTTGAGATAAATTCTGCAATAATATTTAAGCCCAAATTGCATGAGAGCATTATTTAAATAAGCATTTTTGGGGTTTTTTGTTGACTGTTAAATATTTAATTCTATTTTGCTTAGTTCTGGAGTTATAACAACAAGTAATACTTAATAAGGAGAATAGAAAGATGAGTGAAGAGCAAAAAGTACCAGTCAATGAGACGTTGGAAGCGAATCTGAAGAAAATTAAGAATATTGTCATGGTATTCAGCGGAAAGGGTGGAGTAGGCAAGAGCACTGTTGCAGCCAACCTTGCAATCGCGCTGAGTGAGAAAGGTTTAAAGGTGGGGTTGCTCGATGTGGACATTCATGGTCCCAACCTTGCTAAGATGTTGGGTGTAGAGAATAAGAAGTTAATGCCGGCTGGAGAGAACAGGATTTCGCCGGTGGAGATAAACCCGAATCTGAGCCTGGTGTCGATGGCTTTATTATTATTGGAGCCTGACCTGCCGGTGATATGGCGAGGTCCTTTGAAAATGAAAGCAATTCAGCAATTTATACAGGATGTTGAATGGGGAGAGCTTGACTGGCTTGTTATTGATTCGCCGCCCGGGACAGGTGATGAACCACTTTCGGTCGCCCAGTTGATACCAGCATCTTACGCTATTATCGTGACGACACCTCAGCAGGTTTCGGTGATGGATTCAAGAAAAGCAATTAACTTCGCGAGAAAGTTAAATCTCAAACTGCTTGGAATCGTTGAGAACATGAGCGGTTTTATATGTCCACATTGCGGGAAGGAAACGAACCTTTTTAAATCGGAAGGTGGCTTGCAGGCTGCAGAGGAAATGAACATACCATTTCTGGGTAAAGTTCCTATAGACCCGGAGATAGTAGAGTCTGGAGATTCCGGCAAACCGTTCATTTTAGCCCATCCCGATTCCGAAGCATCCAAGGCATTCAAGAAAATTGTTGATAAAGTAATTGATATTAAAAAGTAATTCTTCCGGTTCGATAGGTTTAGAAAAGCAGTTTTTATGAAGACTTATCTCGATTGTTTCCCATGTTTTTTAAAGCAAGCGCTTACCGCTGCCAGGAAGGGTACCGATGACCCTATCAAGATAAGGGAGGTCCTGAACGCGGTCAGCAGCATTCTCACCCGGATCTCACTGACTGCTTCTCCTCCTGAGATTGGGAGAGAGGTTTACAAAGTGGTTAATGAGATAACCGGAATAAGCGATCCCTTCAAGCGGGATAAGGAGGAGTGCATCGATACCGCAAACTCCCTCTATCCTGACATAAAGGAGATCGTGAATCTGTCTGAGGACAGGCTTCTGGCAGCTATACGGGTAGCGATAAGCGGTAATGTCATGGATTTTGGCGCGGACCCTGAATTTGACCTTCGTAGCGACCTGCATACTATACTGGATAAGGATTTCTCGATCTTTCACTATGAAAACTTCAAGGAGCAATTGGAAAAGTCTGAAGACATATTATACCTGGGTGATAACGCGGGTGAAACGGTTTTCGACCGTGTTCTGATCGAGGAACTGTCAGGGAAAAACATAATTTATGTAGTCAGGGATAAACCAGTAATAAATGATGCAGTTTTTGAAGATGCTGTTGATTCCGGAATAGACAGGGTGGCTGAAATCATCTCCTCGGGTTGTGATGCTCCGGGGACTATCCTTGAGCTTTGTTCGAGTGAATTCATTGAGAGGTTTAAAAGCGCGGATATGATAATTAGCAAGGGACAGGGTAATTATGAGTCACTTTCAGAACAGGACAAGCCGATTTTTTACCTTTTAAAAACTAAATGCCGCATCATTGCAAGGGATATCGGCGTACCGGTCGGAAGTATAATTCTGAAAAGTGCTGCTTTTAAATGATCGTTTAAAATAGACGATTAATAAGTTTTTAATTGCTTTTTTTTCAAAATCAGTTAAATTAAACAACAGTATAATTAGCTCATTTTTTATTTAATCATCAAGGAGGAGAATAATGCGTTGGCTAATACTATTATTTTGTTTGATGCTGGTTTTTGTTAGTAGCTGCGGACCTAAAGACAGCGAAAAAGCTAAAGAATTACTTATGAGTGGTACTATGAAATATGATAATGGTGACTATGAAGGAGCTATAGCTGATTTCAATGAGGCTTTGAAATATGACAGGAAGATTTCTAATATTTGGTTACAGAGGGGGATGACAAAGTTTGCTTTAAAAGATACAGATGGTGCAATTAAGGATTATTCCAAGGCTATCAAGCTGGTTCCGTGCTTAACTTACGCGTATGTGGAGCGCGCTAACGTGTATTTTATTTTAGGGGAGTATGATAAAGCTGAAAAGGATGCTTTGAAAGCGCTGGAAGTAAATCCAGAAATGGAATCTGCTTTACAAATCTTAGAGCATATTAAGGATGTAACAAAAAAATAATTCATTGGTTCATAATGGTTTGGGGATTTTTTCGGATTTTTTCTTGACATCAAGAAAACAAAATTTTATATTTCCGGTTTAAATAATTTAGAACTTTAATTGTTAATTTGTAACAAGGAGTTTCAGGTGATTAAGGTAAGAAACTTGTCTAAACATTATGGAACCCTTAAAGCTGTGGATGATATTTCCTTTGAAGTTCAAACGGGAGAGATCCTGGGTTTACTGGGTCCTAATGCTGCGGGGAAAACTACTACAATGCGTATTCTAACTTGCTATTTGCCACCGACTGCTGGTAATATCGAGGTTGATGATATGAACATAATTGACGATTCGATGGCAATTCGAAAGAGTATAGGTTACTTACCCGAAGACGCCCCGCTCTATGATGATATGAACCCGTTAGAATATCTGAAGTTCATAGCTGAGATAAGGGATATCAAGGGTCATAAATTCAAGGAAAGGATGAAAGGGGTTATTGAGACTTGTGGATTGAAAGGGGTTCTAAAGCAGGAGATCGGACAGCTTTCCAAGGGTTATCGACAGAGGGTTGGAATAGCACAATGTATGCTTCACGATCCTGAAATACTGGTTATGGACGAGCCCACAACAGGTTTGGACCCTAATCAGATTGTCGAGATAAGGAACCTGATCAAGGAGCTGGGAAAGAGGAAGACTGTTGTGCTCTCTACCCATATTCTGTCTGAGGTGCAGGCGACCTGCCAGAGAGCTGTTATTATTAATAAAGGTAAGATAGTAGCAGATGGCAGCCTGGAGGAATTGCAGAGTGGTTTCCAGGGTGTTGAAAAGGTTTACCTCGAACTGAAAGCCCCAAAAGACGAAGTGCTTTCTATGGTGTCCGGATTGAATGATATCAAGAGCATTAAGGAGGCTGAACTTGCCCCGGGCGATGAACTATGGGCTTATAATGTGGAATCGACGCGTGGAAGCGACCCCAGGGAAGAACTCTTCAAACTAGCTGTCGAAAAGAAATGGACTATGCTCGAAATGAGAAAAGAACAAGCAAACCTTGAAGAAATATTCAGAGAATTAACCAAGGATTAATTTTAATATAAAATTCTAAATTAATATAGAAAAAGGCGGTTAATATGGGTAAAAGCTTCGCAATAACCAAAAAAGAATTAAAAATGTACTTTAACTCTCCGATTGCCTATGTCATGATTACTGTATTCCTGTTGATAGTCGGGTGGTTTTTCTCAAGCAATATATTTCTAGCAAACACGGCGTCACTCAGGTTCATTTTCACAATTGTACCATGGATCTTTCTGTTCTTCATTCCTGCTATCACCATGAGATTGATCGCTGAGGAGAAGAAAAGAGGCACGATCGAAACACTTGTGACAATGCCCATACAGGATAGCAACGTTATAGTTGGCAAGTTTTTAGCTGCAATGCTCCTTCTGGTGGTCGCATTATTCATGACCTTCCCATACCCCATTACAGTTGCGTCACTTGGTAATGTTGATGGCGGCGAGATAATAGGCGGCTACATTGCTTTGGTACTGTTAGGCGCGCTTTACATCTCGATCGGGCTGTTCGCCTCGAGCCTTACTGAAAATCAGATCGTGGCTTTTATCATAGGCTTTCTGATCATCTTCGTGATATTCATGCTGAACAAGGTACTGATCTTTTTACCGGGTCCTCTCGCTTCGTTCTTCGAATATATCTCAACAGACCTGCATTTCAACAACCTCATGCGGGGAGTTATCGATTCCAAGGACCTGGTTTATTTCATATCATTCACGTTTTTATTTCTATTTCTGGCAACGAGAACTCTAGCCAGCAGAAAATGGAGATAATAGTCAATTTAAAACCTCAAACACATAAAAGATAGATATGAGAAACAAAAGCAAATTCGACTTTAACTCAGCTATTGGTGTCGTATTAATTATCGGCATCATAGTTGTAGTGAATCTTATCAACTTAAAGGCATTCGGCAGGCTTGATCTTACGGAAAACAGTATTTATACTCTTTCCGCGGTATCGAAAAACCTTATGCGTGGTTTGGATGACAAGGTCATTGTCAAGGCGTATTTCTCGGAGAATATTCCACCACCATACAATAATAATCGACGATACCTGAAGGACAAGCTGGATGAGTACCGGGCTTATGCTGGCGGCAAACTGGAATATGAATTCGTTGATCCGACAAGCACCGAAGAATTGGAGCAGGAGGCTGGTAAATACCGGATTCCACCAATGCAGGTGAACACGATCGAGAACGATGAAATGGTGCTGAAAAGGGTTTATATGGGCGTTGTCTTCATGTATGAGAACAAGACAGAAGTGATGCCCGTTATTCAGGATGTTAAGGGTTTAGAGTATGATATCACCAGCATTATCAGGAAACTAACCGCGACAGAAGTGCCCCAGATTGGTTATGTTACAGGGCATGGTGAACCTGACCTGACCACAGAAATTCGGAATTTCCAATCGGTCCTGGCTGGTCAGTATGAACCGGTACCCGTGAATCTTCAGGAACAAAGTGAAGTACCTTCCGGAGTTAAAACGCTGTTCATTTTAGCTCCGCGAGAGGCATTCTCCGAGGCTGAAAAATATAAGATAGACCAGTTTCTAATGGTCGGCGGAATGCTAGCCATATTCATTGACAAGGTCGATGCTAATCTTCAGGAACAGAGAGCCGAAAAGATCAACCTGAATCTCGATGATCTGCTTCTGAATTACGGCGTTAGAGTGAACGATGACCTGGTCATCGATAAAAAATGTGGAATGATAAACGTTCAGAGAAGGCAGGGATTTTTCAATATATCGAACAGAGTTCCTTATCCGTTCATTCCATTAGCGTCAAAGTTCGACAAGGATAACCTTATCGTCAAAGACCTGGAGAACGTTGCTTTCTTCTTTGCCAGCTCAATTGACACTACTATTGCCCGAACAAGAGGTATAGATATCACATCGCTTATTGAAACATCTGAAAACTCTGGTACAGAAGGAGAACCGTTCAACATCATGCCGACAATGTCCATGTTCGGCGGTGATAATCGTACTTATGACAAGGAGCATCTTACACTCGCGGTAGCTTTGGAGGGTAAATTCAAAAGCTATTATCCGTCAACACCGGATAACTTAATGGATTATGTCAGACCCCATTTGTCGGAATGTGAAGATACCGCCAGGATAGTCGTGGTTGGCGATGGTGATTTTATCAAGGACGGTAATATCAGCAACCAGGAGAATTTAAGTTTTGTACTTAATGCGATCGATTGGCTGACGCTCGAGGAAGGTTTGATATCGATCCGCTCAAGGGAAGTTACCGCCAGACCACTAAAGGAGGTATCTCCGAGTGGTAAGACCTGGATCAAATATTTAAACATCCTGTTGACTCCTTTTATTATGGTAATCCTGGGTATTATCAGGTGGCAGATAAGGAGAGGCAGGAAAAAAGATGAGTTTTAAAGGAACTTTATTAAAGATATGCATTTACTGTTCCAGTAATTTGAAATGTTAATTTATACTGAAACAGAGAGGTTAAGATGAAAAAATCAACAATAATAGTCATAGTTATTTTCCTTTTGCTGGTCGGAATATATGTGCTCATCTCGCTATTCTCGAAGGGTGAAAAAACCAGCACAGTCGAATCGGACATACTTGATCTCGATTCGCTTAAAGTGGAATATATTGAACTCAATACACTGCTGGAGAAGGTAGTCTTAGAGAAGAAAGGCGACATGTGGATGGTTACTGAACCAGGTGAGTACGAGGCTAATGCTGACATGGTCTGGAAGCTGATCTCGGAGACCGTTAAGGGTGAGGTCGATGACATTATCTCTGAGAATCCTGAGAAACACGCACTTTTCGAAGTGGATTCCCTCAACGGAACGAGGGCGGTAATACGCGAAAGCGGAGGGAAATCATCGGAATTCATCGTTGGCAAAATGGGACCGAACTACAGCACGACCTACATCAGGGAACCCGGTTCGGACGCGGTTTACCTGGTGGAAGGCAGACTATCGCAGTTCTATAAGAGGAACGCGTCAAGCTGGCGTAACAAGGATATCGTGAAAGTGGACAAGAACGATATCGCGCAAATAGTGCTGCTCCAACCAGAAAGCAGCCTGAAGTTCGTCAGGCAAGCTGTTGCGGATACACTTCCATCAGTCTGGATAGCTGAAGACCTCAACACAAATGCTACGATTACAGCAGACCCCCAGGAAATAGATAGATTATTGAATTCAATAGCTAATTTCAAGACCAATGATTTTGTGCCAGTATCTGATACCGATTCCGTTTCCTTCGACTTCGCTAACCCGCAATTCAGGGTTGAAGTGACACTGAATGATGGTTCCCTGATAGCCTTTTCCGGTGTGCCGGAGGATGAAGAAGGTAATAAATTCGTTGTGAAACGCGATGACAAGGATGTGCTTTATTCTCTATACAAGGGTTCCACTCAAAGGTTATTCAAAAGCATAGACGATTTTAGCATGAGCACGCAAGCAGCGCCGCCCACCGGAGCAATTCAGCAGACTATACAGATTCCACAAAACGTTCCGCTTAATGTTAATATCCCCGATGAGGAATAGAAGCAAAGATCGCTATCATTGCTGAATACAGATGTTTTCAAATTGTGAATCCGGATTAAATTGAAAAAATTCAGATTTTGAACGATTTAGTTTGCGTTTTCTCAATATTATCTTATATTGTTATGCAAGAAAAACAAATAAAAAGTGTATATTAAAGGATTATTAATACAAATAACGGGTTAGAAATATCGCAAGTAAGAAAATTGGTTTGAATATTGTATGAATTGAATGTCTTACCTTCTCAGAAGCCGGGAAGATTATAATTGACATTTGATTATACTATATTAATTTAGTAATTAGTCGCTATCAGAAAACAGTAAGCGACAAGTGGAGAATTTATGAAGGTTAGTTAAGCTTTAGTAGAACACTATAGAAAGTAGGCTTAAATAATAAAGAGAGAACGATGATAAAGACTCAAAATTTTAATAACCGGGGGTTCTCAAAAATGAAAAGATTTTTTATATTAATAAGTATATTGCTCATATCGACACAATTATTTGGCCAGTATTCCGCTGAGTACAATGCCCGTAAAGCGGCAATGGCTCCTGACCGCGGCAAAGACGCGATGTATATACTTGCGCATAACGATTATATAGCAGTACAGGCTGATACGGATGGACAATTCTACATAGGAACTTATCCAACGGGACGCACGTTGACCTACAATTTCCCTGACCCGGGTGGACCATGGAGTTCCTGGACAGTAATAAGCGCTGAAGGAGCTTTATTTACAATGGACCCGTTCGATGGTCATGGTTCATCCTCCCTTACTGCACTCAGGGTTGTAGATGATTTCGAACTTGTGCCGCACTCGGGGGATTCGAGTTACATCCAGGGAACATGGACCATCTACGATGTGATCGACATAACCCAGGTGCTGATGCCGGTTTACCTGGTAAATCCAACTGATACGACAGGTTCGATATTCATTCATTATACGCTTGTTAATACAGGTGAAGACTGTTATCAGATAGGGGTACTGCTTCAATTGGATACCATGATAGGCAGTAATGACGCCGCGCCGATAAGCACGATGTACGGATATGACAACCGTGAAAATGACTTTTACGGACCGGATTCCATGCCGAGTTTCTGGAACGCCTATGAGCATCCTGATGGACCTGCTTACACAGGTGATCAATTGATAGCTCTCGGTATCCTTAGCGGTCTCGATGCTGTTGTGCCTGACAGGTTCGCTTATGGCTATTGGCAGAGGTTCTGGAGAGTTACTTGGAATTACACTATCGTTCCGAACGTGTTCACAGATTCTGCAGTATTGTTATGGTGGTTCCCGCGCACCGTGTGCCCGGGTGAAACCCTGGAAGTCGCAACATATTATGGACTCGGATTGGAATACAGGGAAGCCGGTTCTGAAGTGAGTTTGGTTCTGCCAATTGAAGTTACCATAGATGACCCCTGTGATTATACTCCGGATACATTTGAAGCAAATGTACGTTTAGGAAATACCGGTATGGTTACCTTGAACGACGCTCACGCAGTTATCACCCTTCCTGACGGACTCGTATTGCAGGATACCGATTCAGACACTCACAGCTTCTCTCCTTCCCCCATTACTGCAGGAAATCTCGGGAGCACTTCATGGAGTATCATTGCTGACGGTTCAGTATCCGATACCACTTTTCATATACATGTGGACGTTTACTATATGGTGGCAGGGACTCTGGTGGTAAAAACCGTTGACGGCTACATCTCGATGGATGCCATTGGCTTCAGTGCTGAAGCTGAACTGATAAACCCCCTTGAAGGAACAAGGTCCACGTGTGTAGATCAGGATATAATAATGAACATCACTGCCGATTCCGAGATCGATCCCGCATCGATTAGGTTTGTTGTGAATGGAGTGGAATATTCGGGCTCCGACGATGAACTTACCTTTGACCCGCCCTTACTTACGTTCACCCCATCTTCCGGATTCAGCGACGGTGAGGTAATCACGTACGCGCTGACGAACGTTTCGGATTACCGGGGCTGCTCGATGAATGATTCTCTCAGCGCTACCTTCCGGATGGACTTTACGGGACCCCATGCTTCAAACGGCTTGCCTCCTGACGGCGCGGTCATCGGTACTACTGATATACCAGAATTCTCGGTAAATATCGAAGATGCCATTACCGAAATCGATGAATCGACTATCGAACTCGAGGTCAATGGTGTTGAGTATGATTTGAGTGATCCGGCTCTTACATGGGATGGGCGCACTCTGCATTTCTGGCCGTCCGTTGCGGGTCTGGAAATAATAGAAGGCGATTCGTTCGAAGTGTGTTTGCTCTCGGCTTCGGATATGCCGCCCGATTACTGCGAAGCGAACCCCCTCGAAGATAGCCCATACTGCTGGGATTTTCTCGTGAACATCATCGACCTTTCACTTCCGGATACACTGGGTTACATCGGTTATACGATCTGGATACCGGTTTATATAGAGGAAGTTGACCAGTACGATATGACCTCGTTCAGGATAGTTATCGAAGTGAATCCAGATGTTCTGCTCCCGATAGGCGTTGAAACGGGCGGAACTATAACTGAGAGCTGGGCAGATAGCATAATTGTCACTATCGATGGAGGGATAATCATTATTTCGGGAAGCGGTTCCGAGTTGAGCGGTGATTCCATACTCATTTACGTTGGGTTCGTTGTCAATCCCGAAGGACCTGAAGGTGGGTTTACGCTATTGGAGTTTGGCGAGTTGACTTTCAATGAAGGTGGACTTGATTACCGCGAGGAAGGTGGACTCTATTATACACTCTGGACGACCCCGGAGTGGTTGGTGAATCTCACGATGACTTCTCCCGAATCGGAGGATCCTTTCTACCTTTCTTATGGCACTTCGCGGTTCGCAAGCGATGGATTCGATTTTGGTCTCGACCTGACCGCACTGCCATCGGGGCAAAAGATAAGGGCATATTTCCCGCTAGCTGACCGCACTTTCTCTTACATTACCAAGCTGCAGCGGGATATGCGTTACTACGAGGACCTGCCGATAATCTGGGATATTGACCTGGATGTCGAACCGGATACCGCAGCATGGACCATCGAATGGGATCCTGAAGAAATCCCGGAAGGCGAAATGATTATATATATCCCCGGGGAAATGGCGCTGGATATGCACACCAACAGCTCTTATTCTTCCATTGGGGATGCCACGATATACATCAAGTATTCCCAGCCGGATATTAGGGTTCAGGAAATTACTTTTTATCCAGGATGGAACATGGTCTCGTTCCCGTTCGTGCCGCTTGTCGATGTTACGTTTGAAGACCTGCTGCCCGGGGTCTTCGGTAACGCATACTGGTACAACCCTGAAAGCCACTTTTATGAGGAGGGATTATCGCCCGAGGCTGGCAAGGGATACTGGTTATACGCGGTGGATACGGTCATTACGCGGATTGCCGGAATGACGGTTTTGGAGTATGCCATACCTCTTTACGCCGGCTGGCACATGGTTGGAGTCCCGTATTCGCCCTCTGGATTGGTGCCATATTCAGGTACTTTTTATGATGACTCAGGTCCCATAACTTCGGGTAACCTTGAAGTTGGCAAGGGGTACTGGTATTTGTCGTTATCCCCGGGTATCCTGACCGCGACGAGTTCATCTGTCCCTGCAAGGATGCTTCCCTATGGCAGCGCTCCCGAATTTTTGATGCCTATTCGGTATTATACTGATGACAGGACGGGAGAGTTTAATCTCGGTATCGATGAAAATGCCAGCGAAGGTTACGACGGTTATGACGAGGCTATTCCCCCTTCGCGTCCCGAAGAGACTCGGTCAGTTCTCTTGACAGAAACGGTAAATTGTGTTAAAATAAATATGGCTAAAAACGTTAAGCCGCCTGCGAAGAAGATATCATGGGAAATCAACACGAACGAAGCCACGGAGTTGAGATGGGACACAGTAGATATACCTGATGGATATGGATTCCAGGTTCTCTTCAATGAAAAGTTATACGACATGGCTGAAATCGATCACTTGAATGTTCCAGCCAGCGCGAAGGTCATCATCGAGGCAGAAAGGATGCTTCCCGGCACGGTAACTCTGTTCGGGAATTATCCTAATCCATTCAATGCGCAAACCACGATATCGTTTTCATTACCTGTAAAGTCAGATGTAGAGTTGAGTGTGTATAATCTGTTGGGTGAGACAATCAGGGATATTTACAGTGGCGAGTTGGAGGTTGGCACACACAGACTGACATGGGATGGGAAGGATGAGCAAACCGCTTCACTGCCTTCGGGTGTTTATTATTACAGGCTAAAAGTCGGAGAGACAGAGCAGGTCCGGAAGATGCTGCTGGTGAAGTAGAGCTGATCCAGATAACTTGTTGCTATAAATAAAACTCTGGTGTTTATGGGTTGTTGTTTAGATTTATTAGTTTTTTCTCATTGGTTTGAATTGCAAACATCACAGACCGCCACGAAGCCACCAGGGCACCAAGGAACACAAAGAAAGAAACAACACTCAAACACCAGCACTGCCGCTCCAGCTATGGCACTGTCATCCTGAAACGAACCAAAATGATTTAATCAGGTATTAGTGTTTCTTAATTATTGTGAATAAGGTCAGATGGGTATGAATAGTTGAAGGATCCTATTCCAACATCAGCAATTGATAAACCAAAATACAATCCGGAGTAAGGTTCTTCGACCAGTTTTATCAAATACGATAAATTAAATCCAAAACGAGCATTATATTACTATTAGTACCTGACAAAAACGTCTCTGAATGACATTCTTTTTTTTATTTTTCGAAGGGGATGGACTAAATATCGAGAACAGACTATAGCATTGAACACAAATAAAAAAGCACCATGGAGGTTTTTTTGAAACTTCTTAAATTTCAGTCTTACTGAAATTAATCATCACATAACTTGAAATTTAGATTTTTTTCCTTTATTTGTTTTTTTTAGTTTTAAAAAATCATAAAGTATATTTTAAATATAGAAATATTATGATAACATTATGGTTAAAAATCACATTGACAAAAGTTTTTTATATTGTAGTTTAATTTAATTAATTGCATTATGTACGGGTAATGTTCAATTAAGAGAAAGGTGATCTTACATATCCAAAATTTAAATCTAAAAAAAATAAAGAGAGATAGTAATATGAATAAAAAATACCGCCAGTTTGCTTTAATACTTTATGGTCTTTTCAAATATGCAGTTTGTTTGCTGATAATAATTGGGTTTTTGTTTTATCCTTCGAGAGCGGACTCCTACAAATTATTCTGGAAATGCATCAGTTCTTCAGGTTTTATACAAGAAAACAGGGGTGTAACTCTTGGTCAGACCGCTACGGACAAAGTTGGTGGGGGGACCGAATTTTATACAGGGAGTTACGGTTTCTGGTATTTAGATTTTATACCGGAAGTCTGCCTGAATGTTACCCCCGATTCCTGGGAAATTGACACTGTCAATCTTATGGAAACAATCACCATGGCGACTGGTGAGCAGTTGCTTGTTGAGAACTGCAGTAATTGTCATATAAACCTTGGATTTGAATTTGTCAACAGCCTTATATTACCATGGAATATAGGGTCTTTACCGGGGACAAACAGGTTCGTAATTAGAGCCCATTTTACAGAGAGCCTTACACCCCCATCTGTATATGATCCGGGGTTGGATTTTATTTCAGATGCTATTGTCTGGGCTGATGGAGAGAGATTCGGATATGCCGGATATGATGTAAATATATTACAAAGCGTATATTTGTGGTTACAATTTATAAGTCCTACCGAGTCTTCATCATACGGGGAAAATGAAGTTTTAATCAATATATTAGGTCAGACTAATTTACCTTAAAATTTAAATTGAAAGGGAAAGATGAATACTAAGAAATTGCTTGTATTATTTATTGTGATGTTAATCGGACTGATCGAGGCGGTTCCATTGAAGATGAATTTTCAGGGAAGGTTGACTGATGATGTGGGAGTCCCGGTCGATGGCAGTTACGAAGTTGTTTTCCAGGTGCTGGATTCCGAGGAGGGAGGAACACTACTCTGGGAAGAGACTCAAACGGTTGATTTCTACACGGGATTGTTCAATGCACTTTTAGGTGAAGTGACGCCTTTGCCAGCATCGGAAATCACGGGCGCTATTCTATATTTTCAGATGATCGTCGATGATGACACTATAAGTCCGAGAACCCCACTTGTCACTGTACCGTACTCTTTTAGATCACTAGCCTCCGATACGGCATACTGGGCGGTTAACACGAACTTCGATACCCTGAATGCCTACTATGACACCACTTACGATTTCATGACCACCCTCGACTGGGATACTTTGCAAGCTTACTCGGACACCAACCATTCGCACGACTTCAGTGACCTCACCGGCGAAATCTCGGATGAGCAGGTTGGCGATGATATAACAGTTTTCTTTGCCGATAGTTGTGGAGAAGTTGAATGGACAAACATTCTAAACATGCCTCCCGGTCTGGATGATGGAGACGATATAGATACCTTCATCGCTTATTGGGCGGATATCCGCGACGTTCCGGCTGGCTTTGATGATGGCGACGATGACATTGGATTCGTGCGTCTTCGTTCGAATGGAGCCTCGTGGCTTTATGACAGCGTTACTTTTGTGGCTGGTTCTAATATTACGCTGAATCAAAATGGCGATTCAATAACCATAGCTTTGACCTCATCTCCTGATAGCAACTGGTCAAGAACTGGGAATTATGTTTATACCTTTAATAATACTGACAGCGTAGGTATTGGAACCACAACACCGGGGGCAAAATTAGACGTTAACGGGGATGTTAATATAGAGGGTGATGTGGATTTTAACCAGAACGAGGCGAAGAACTTCAGGATTGAAAACCGCACGTCGGATCCGGCAAGTCCTCTTCCGGGTCAGATGTGGATAAGAACCGACCTGTGATGGAAAAATTGATTAGCGATTGAAGATTAACGATTGACGATTTGCGAAGTCAAAAAAACAAAAGAACCGCCACAAAAACACGAAAACACAAAAATATCACGAAAACCAGGAAAAATAATAAAACATCCAAACAAAAAATAACAATCGTAGAGGCAACCCTTGCGGTTGCCCGTCAAAGGCAATGAATCAAAACAAAAAACACAAAATACAACGTACGGGCAATCCCTTGCGGTTGCCCATTACAGGACCAATATTCCTGGTTTTCGCAGTAATAGTGATTATGACTTTTTCCAGCAACGTTTCCGCCCAGCTTCCACAAGCACTTGGCTACTATTTTATGGAAGGGAATGACGGCAAGCTTGCTCTTCGCGTTATATCCGAAGCGGATGCTATCGCTGCTGGGAATGGCGTGGTTAAGGTGGTTTTAGGTGATGGGACGGTAGGTTGCGCAGACTTGGTTTTACCAAGCGATACTTATGCTTCTGAAGTAAGGATAGAGACCACCTATGGGACAATGGCTTGGAGGAAAACGGTTCCGTTTGCAGTTGCTGTCGGCGGACCGGATAATGACTATGTTAAATCAGTAATCCAGACTTATGATGGTGGTTACGCTGTTGTAGGATATACTGTCAGTTATGGTGAAGGAGAGGATGATTTGTTCCTGTTAAAGTTTAGTTCAGCTGGCCTTTTTGAATGGTCTCGTGTAGTGGGTGGAATTAGTTATGAATGGGGTTATTCTTTAATCCAGACTTCCGATAGTGGGTTTATAGTAGGTGGCGTAACTAAGACTGGCATTCCCGATTTTGATGTTTTCCTTATTAAGTTCAACTCAACAGGGACGGTGGAATGGTCAAAGCGGTTGGGCGGAGAGGATGATGATGCTTGTGTTTCAGTTATCCAGACTTCCGATGGTGGTTTTGTAGCAGCAGGGGGAACTTTTAGCTATGGAGCTGGTTCTGCTGACTTATTCATAATGAAATTTGATTCATATGGGATACTTGAATGGTCAAAGGTTGTAGGTGGTACAGACGGGGATTATATGCATTCATTCATCCGAACTTCGGATGGTGGTTTTGCTGCAGCAGGGCGAACGGAAGGATACGGCGCAGATTGGCTTGATATATTCTTAATGAAGTTAGATTCATCTGGGGCAGTGGAATGGTTTAAAACTGTAGGCGGTGCATCTTTTGATATTGGGGAATCAGTTATCCAAACTTCGGATGGTGGTTACGCTGTTGTAGGATATACTTGGAGTTATGGTGAAGGAGGGTATGATTTGTTCCTGTTAAAGTTTAGTTCAGCTGGCCTTTTTGAATGGTCTCGTGTAGTGGGTGGAATTAGTAATGAAAGGGGTTATTCATTAATCCAGACTTCCGAGGGGGGTTTCCTTGTTGCCGGAGAGACAAGTAGCTATGGAGAGGGATCCAATGATTTTTTTCTTGTGAAGTGTAGTTCAATAGGGACTGTGGAATGGTCAAAGACTATCGGTGGTTTGCACGATGATAATTGTATTTCACTCATCCGAACATCGGACGATGGTTTTGTTGCAGCAGGGCAAACGGAGAGCTACGGAGCAGGTTATATGGATATTTTTCTCGTTAAGTTCAATCCAGATGGAAGCAGTTGTATAGGGGAATACGTTTCTCCTACGGTTAATGATATAAGCCCAAGTGTTGACAGTCCATCCCCAAGTGTGTCTAGTCCCTCACCTATAATAAATGATGTATCACCAACAGTGGAAGATGTTATGCCAGAAATAACAATCTTGTGCCCTTGGGCAGGTGTATGTGGGGAGTTTGAATTCGCGGAAGTAACCAACTCCACTACCGGTGACACCTGGATGGACCGGAATCTTGGGGCATCCCGGCAGGCTACAGCATACAACGATCACATTGCGTACGGCGCGCTATTCCAATGGGGACGGCTCAGGGATGGGCATGAGTGCATCACCTGGACTTCTTCAACTAGCGGTACTCCAGTGACTGGAACTACCAGCACAAATAGCTCCAGCGACGACCCCGGGCATAGTCTGTTTATTCTTGAACCTAATTCCCCTTATGACTGGCGTGTACCCCAGAACGATGATCTCTGGCAGGGGGTTACTGGTAATAATAATCCCTGCCCCGCTGGCTATCGATTACCAACTAGTACGGAGCTTGACAATGAACGTTTGAGTTGGAGTAGTAATAACATGTACGGAGCGTATAATAGTCCGTTGAAGCTTGTTGTCGCTGGCAACCGCCACTACACTAATGGCTGGCTTCTAGACGTTGGCCTCGGTGGTTTTTATTGGAGTTCTACGGTAAGTGGTGTCTATGCGAACAACCTGTACTTCAATAGTGTCGAAGCTTACATGACCTACTCCACCCGTTCGCATGGTCTCTGCGTGCATTGCATTAAAGACTAACTGGGAAAAATTGAATATCGAATATCGATTAACGAGTGCAGATTTAAGAAGGAAAAAAAGCAGAAAAAACACAAGATATCAAATTGTTGGTGCAAGTCCCTGTGCCTGCCCGTTTATGGCAATGAAAAAAAACAAAGACACCAAATAATATGTAGGGGCAAACCCTTGCACTTGCACTGTCTCTGGGTTTTTCTCACTTTTCCCCACCCCAATACGCACTAGCACAGTTAGTGCACTCCAAAAACCACCCCAATATGCACTGGCACAGTTGGTGTTTACCGACCGAAGCCCTTGGGCAATTCCATAACGTACATTTAAATATGGCGTAGGGTGGCACTCCTACACACGCCCTATTTTGATTTTCTTTCTCCGTGGTTTATTCTTTTTTTTTACTTCTTCATTCGTTATTCGTCAATCGATATTCTTCAATCGATTTATACACTAGAATTTTTTATCACCGCCGAGGAGTCCACCGAGAATATCGCCGCCGATTCCCGCGGCACCTTTCTTCTCGCCTCTATTATAATGCCTTGATGCGGCAACGATCCTATCCGCGAGCCTTGAGAATGGGAGGCTTTGGAGAAAGACCTTGCCCGGTCCGGTGAGTTTGGCAAGGAATATGCCTTCGCCGCCGAATAGCGCGTTCGTGAATCCACCTACGAACTGTATGTCGTAGTCCACCTGCTGCTCGAATCCAACGAGGCAGCCTGTATCTACACGGAGGGTTTTCCCGGGTCCAAGTTCTCTTTCAATGACAGTACCGCCGGCGTGGAGAAAAGCCATTCCATCGCCTTCAAGGCGCTGGAGTATGAATCCTTCGCCACCGAAGAGCCCGGCGCCTAATCTCTTGGTGAACGCTACTTCAATCTCGATGCCCTTCGCCGCGCAGAGGAAGGAATCCTTCTGGCATAAAATTCTACCGCCCCAGTTCTTCAAATCCAGCGGGATGATCTTGCCTGGATAAGGAGCTCCGAATGTAACCCGGCTTTTTACCCGGTTGTTTGTATTCATGAAAGAGGTGATGAAGAAACTTTCGCCAGTTACTATGCGTTTCAAACCCTTGAAAATACCGCCACCGGTACCTGTCTGCATCTGAATGCCATCCTCCATGAACATGAGAGCTCCGGCTTCAGCGCGTACCGCCTCTCCGGGATCCAGCTCAATGGTTACAGCCTGCATATCATCGCCATGAATATCATAATCTATTACATCTGCCATGTCTTTACCTCGCTTGTTATTGCAAATTCTATTATTTCACTTTGATTTTTTTACCGATTATTGATCACTGATAACTGATTACCAGGCTATTATACCACTTGGTATTTAAGTTGATTACGTAAGGTTCCCGATTAAGTATTTACTCCATAAAAATGCAATCTTCCCTTCCGGGTCCGGTGGACACAAAATAGACCGGTTTCCCAAGTTCATTTTCTATCATCTTAATATATTTCTGCGCATCCTTAGGGAGTTGCTCATGCTTTTTTATCCCCTTTGTGGAAGAGAGCCAGCCATTGTAGGTTTGATACACCGGTTCGCATTCCTTAAGAATATATTCAGCAGCAGGGAAATCATGCAATACTTCACCCTTGTATTTGTAGTTAACGCAGACCATTATCTTGTCCATTTTATCGAGGACATCCAGCTTGGTGATTGCCAGTTTATCGATATCGTTCACTCTAACGGTATGGCGAAGCGCTACGAGGTCGAGCCAACCACATCTTCTTGGGCGTCCGGTTGTAGCGCCGAATTCATCCCCGATATTATTGCCGGTCCCACGAATCAGATCGCAGGTTTCTCCGAATAATTCAGTGGGGAACGGACCGTTTCCTACTCTCGTTGTATAGGCTTTCATAATCCCAATGCTTTTATTTATGACTCGTAAACCTGTTCCAATAGCTCCGGGTATCCCGCAGATAGAGCTGTTTGAGCTTGTTACGAATGGGTAGGTGCCCCAGTCGATATCCAACAATGTACCTTGAGCCCCCTCGAACAGTATATTTTTATTCTCTTCCTGGAATTTCTCGAGAAGGATGGCGGTATTTGTGATAAGCGGTGTAGTTAGTTCCCTGATGTTTTCGTATGGTTCCAGGACTTCCTCAAGCGATAAAGGAGGTTTGCCATAGACTTTTTCGAACAACTCGTTCTTTTCCCTCAAGTGCTCTTTTACAAGTTCAGTGAAGATTTCCTTGTGTTTGAAGTCTATCAGTCTTATCCCTTTTCTGCTGATTTTATCAGCATAAGCCGGACCAATACCTCTCTTAGTGGTCCCTATTCCCTTTCTTTCGTCTTCGTATTCATCGAGCAGTTTATGGTATTTCATAACGAGGTGCGCTCTATCACTCAAGAAAAGCCTATTAAAAATAGTCAGTCCTTCTGCTTCCAGATCTTTAGCTTCCTTCACGAGAGTTGGGAGGTCCACAACCATACCTCCGGCGACCACTCCGGGTTTTTCAGGGTATAGCATACCTGTCGGTATCAGGTGGAATACGTATTTCTTATTGTCAATTACTACGGTATGCCCCGCATTAGCGCCACCCTGGAATCGAACGTTTACATCCGCCTGTTCAGCTAAAATATCAACAATTTTCGCTTTTCCTTCGTCTCCCCATTGAAGACCCACAACTATCCTGTTCAAGGAATTTCTCCTTTATTTTTTGAGGTTAAAACATTCATTTTATCTCTGGTTATTTGTTTAAGTGCAATTCGTAGCCGAAATTAAAGAACAAGCTTCCTCCAAGGTCGGGGTGTATAATATATGCTGCTTCGATGTCCGAGTTCCTCCAGATAAATCCCGCGCCAAAGTGGAGCTTGATAGGGTTAACTGAAACCCCTGTTCTTATAAGGAAATTATCAATTATTTCAATTTCTTCACCGATTTTTGCGCTTCCCGGAAAATCCTCGTCAAATTCAACATCGAGGCTAAAAGTTGTCCAATCCGCAGGAAAAACCCCGATGCCCAATGTGGTTACAAATGGGAGCTTGTCACCACCGATCTTCGGTCCATTCATGTTATTCAGCGAGAGACCGACAGCAATTAGTGGCTTCGGTTGGTATAACAAGCCCAGGTCGATTCCAAAAGTCTGCTGGCTGCCGTATTCAGAAGGAAGAGCGAGCTTGTAGTAATTCGCTCTCAGACCCGCGTGGAACTTCTTGAAAAACCGTCTTCCGTACAGAAGGGAAATGTTCGTTTCCTGGTAGAAATCGCTTTTCCCAAAAAGGGAGAACGATAGACCAAAACCTCCCAGGGATGTAGTGTACATCGAACTGAATGAGCTTCTTTGCAACTCTTTTAAACCCCACAACTGTGAACCCCATAATCTGAATTCAAGGTTGCCTTCCTCTCCGATAGCCGCTGGATTTCCGAATAATGCGCGGGAGCCCTCTAAAACAGCGATACCACCGCCGCCCATTCCGCCTGAAGCTAACTCAAGGTATGAGTAATCAAAAGCCCCCAAGACGGGATTTATCCGTATAAATGCGAGTAACAGGAAGCACAGAATTACGTATGTTATTTTCTTTCCAAATTTCATAATACCTTATCAAGAATTACAAAAAAATAATTAATCTACGAAAATACACAAGAAATTTTTTGGGTTTTCTTGTATTGTTTTATATTTGACATTTTTGCTTAACCATCTAATTTAATAATCATTAATTATTAACGCTTTGGAGATAATGTTGAAGAGTTTTTTTACATTAGTGAGGGTCGGAAATTTATTACTTGCTGTTTTTTCGGTGCTGGCAGGGTATTTCCTTGCTGCTGGTCCTTTTAATATTACAGCTTTACTGGGTTTGGTCTTATCGGTAGGATTTATATTTATGAGCGGTAATGTTCTGAATGATTACTATGATGTCGATATCGATAGAGTTAACCGTCCGGAACGACCTATAGCCTCGGGGAAGGTGAAGGTTGGTCATGCTCTTATTCTAGGACTGGTATTGCTTATCCTGGGAATCGTGACTTCTGCTTTAATCAGCTATTCTCATCTGATCATGGCGATAGGATGCGGATTCCTTTTGGTGGCTTATAACGCTTATCTTAAAAGAGTACCGTTTTGGGGGAATTTCACAATCGCTTTTCTCGGAGGATTGGTTTTTATCTATACAGGATTCGCGCGAATTATAACTCCCCACTGCTGGTTCGCCGCGATATTTGCTTTTTTAATCCATTTCGGAAGGGAAATGATCAAAGACATCGAAGATATGCACGGGGATGTTACCTATGGAGCGGAAACAATGCCGATAAGACTTGGTGTTAAATTCACCAAGATACTATTTACAATTTCGGTGGTTATACTGATAATTGCAACTATTGTACCATATATAATCAAGGTCTTTTCACTGGTTTATTTAATTATTATGGTATTTCTTGTTGATACATTATTAATTTATATTATTTTAAAGACGATTTACGCTAGTGAGAAAAAGGATTATTCGAGGATATCCTTGCTGCTGAAACTGGATATTGTTTTCGGTTTAATAGCGTTATTTACAAGTAAAATAAGCGTTTAGTAATGAGAGCACTGATACAAAGAGTAAAAAGCTGTTCGGTATTGATCGATGATGAGCCTTATAGCAGTATTAGTAAGGGGATGCTTATTTTGCTTGGTGTAAACCAGGATGATACGGAAAGCGAGCTGATTTATACTGCAGCTAAATGTTCGGAGCTTAGGATTTTTGAGGATGCTGAAGGCAAGATGAACCTCTCCATACAGGATGTGGAAGGCGATATGATGGTGGTTTCTCAATTTACACTCTGCGCTAATTTGGCTAAAGGGCGAAGACCCGGTTTCGGCAGAGCGATGGCACCCGATAAAGCGGAAAAGGTTTACGAGGATTTCGTAAAGATCATGAAGCAAAAGGGGATAAATGTCGCAACGGGGGTTTTTGGAGCAAAGATGCTGATAAAGATAGAGAATGACGGTCCAGTAACATTTTTAGTTGACACAGAAGAAAAAAGATGATAAAAAAAATATACCTGGCATCAAAATCACCAAGAAGGATCAGGCTATTGAAACAGATAGGGATACCTTTTGAAACTATAGAGAAAGAGGAAGTTCAAGAGTACAATTCCGAGGTAGGTGATCCGGTTGAATATGTGATACTAAATGCTAAGAAAAAGGCGGAATCGGTTTTAAACACCGATGGTATCGAGTGGGTTCTTGCTTGTGACACTATTGTTTATTATAAGGGTGAAATCCTCGAGAAACCTGAGAACAAGAACGATGCTATGCGAAAATTGAGAATGCTTTCCAACGAATGGCATGAAGTTTATACGGGTTTGTATTTGTGTAATTATATGACAGGTGATCATTATGATGGTTTTGAAGTCACACGCGTAAAATTTTCTGAGCTTTCAGACTATGAGATAGAGTTGTATGTTGAGAGCGGCGAGCCAATGGACAAGGCAGGAGCCTACGGTATTCAGGAACTTGGGGCGATGTTGGTGGAGAGAGTAGATGGATGTTTCTATAATGTAGTGGGTTTACCGATAGGCAGATTAATGCTTCTTTTAGAGAAAGCTTCAATAAACAGGGTGGATATTATTAAAAATTTTAAAAATTTTTAATATATATGCTTGAAAATTTGAATATACGATTTATATTATATAATTTACTTGATATTTGAAGAAAATGAAGGCAGGTGATAATTGAGAGAACTGGGTGAATATCTAAAGCAAATGAGGGAAGCGCAGGGGGTCACCCTTGAAGATGTAGCTAAAAAGACCAAGGTTAACATAAAATTCTTAAAGGCTATCGAGGATGGAAACTGGGATCTTCTTCCTGCGAAAGTATATGCCAGGGGTTATATTAATGCTTACGGGGAGTACCTCGGCGCAGACCTGGGAGAATTGAAAGCAAGGTTCGATAAAGCTATTTCGGAGCAGACATTTTCCGATGCTCGCTCCAGAGAAGTCCGAAAGTTAAAGGCTTTGAAGCGAGCTGATACGGGTGAGGAGATACCATTTACAGGCGCTGAGAGCCTGGAAAAAGCAGATAGAAAATTCCATTTCCAGAAGGAATATATCTTTCTATCGGTCATACTTGTTCTCGTTATTATTGTGGTTATTTTAGCGTTAAGGGGCGGCAAAGAAGGGGAATTCGTTCCAAGGGTTGAAGATATGGTTGTAGATACTCTCGCAACTACAGGGAGTTGGGATGTTACTCCCAGCGAGGAGGACCTTGCCCAGGAGATCAGACTCGAAGTTGGTAAGATAAACCCAGCCTGGGCGATCGGCAGGTCTGATTCGTTGACCTTGACCGTGAAAGCGCAAGACGATACGTGGTTATTGGTTGAAACTGACTACAAAAGGGCGTTTAAGGGGACGCTGAAATACAAAACCAGTGATGAATGGCGCGCTAAGAATTCTTTCTATCTGACTATCGGAAGACCTGAAGCTGTTACTCTTGAGATCAACGGGTTCCAATTAAAACCATTTGAAGCTACTGGTTTCCCGAAGGAAGTGACTATCGATAGGGGAGACGTTCTAAGCATGTTGGAAGGACACGACGATTTTGTGCTGCCTCCTTCGCTTATTCCGCCAAGACTCCCTGATGATACTACATACATTGATTCATCACAGCTGCCCATGGATTCGGTTGCACCTGACTCCGAGCAAAGAGGTACAACAACTGCACCAGTTAATACAAGGGAAGGAAGAGGAAATTAGGAAAATAGAAAATTAAGAGTAGCCGCAGGTCTTTAGCCTGCGTATGATAATTTATAAAATTAAGAGTAGGCGCAGGTCTTTAGCCTGCGTATGATAATTTGTAAAATTAGCTTGATTAGTTTATCCCCCAAAATGAAATTAATATCTTTACATTTTTCTTTTCACTATGCCGCAGTTTAAACTAATATCTGATTATAGACCTTGTGGGGATCAACCACACGCTATCAAGAAGCTTACTGAAAACGTCAGGAACAATGTAAAACACCAGACGCTTCTTGGGGTGACTGGTTCTGGGAAAACATATACAATTGCTAATGTTATTGAGAAGATCCAGAGACCTACGCTGGTTATTTCACACAACAAAACCCTTGCAGCACAGCTATATGGTGAGTTCAAGGCTTTCTTTCCTGAAAACGCGGTGGAATATTTCATCAGTTATTATGATTACTACCAACCGGAAGCGTACATTCCTCAGAGTGATACCTACATAGAGAAAGACACACAGATTAACGAGGATATCGATAGATTGAGGTTGAAAGCAACTGCTTCACTTTTGGAACGCAGGGACGTCGTTATAATTGCCAGTGTCTCTTGCATTTACGGGTTGGGTTCACCGCAGGATTACCGCGATATGCTGGTATTCGCTAAGGTTGGTGAGGGTCCTTCGCTTCACGAGCTCTTGTCGAAACTGGTGGATATTCACTACATCAGGAACGATATCGATTTCACGAACGGCGCATTCAGGGTTCGAGGGGATGTGGTTGAGATATATCCAGCTTATGAGGAGAAGGTGGTAAGGATAGAATATTTTGGGAATAAGATAGACAAGATAAGTGTGGTTCATCCGTTAACAGGGGAGGTTTTGGGTGAACAGGAGAGAATGACCATATATCCAGCGCGGCATTTTGTCACCACGAGGGATACTCTGAAAGAGGCGATTAAATCCATCAGGGAGGAACTGAAGGATAAGCTGAAAGAGTTGGAGTCTCAGAACAAACTACTTGAGATGCAGAGGCTTGAGACGCGAACGAATTTCGACATCGAGATGATGCTTGAGATCGGGTATTGTTCAGGTATCGAGAACTATTCGCGGCATATTGCGGGGCGGGAGCCGGGCGCGAGACCTTCAGTCCTGCTCGATTACTTCCCCGATGATTTCATGGTGATAGTAGATGAGTCGCACATGACCATCCCCCAGATCCACGGTATGTTCGCAGGTGACCGTTCAAGAAAGCTAACACTTATAGAGCACGGCTTTCGCCTGCCTTCAGCATTGGATAACCGGCCTCTATACTTCGAGGAATTCGAGGAGTTATCGCCGCAGTTGATATACATGTCCGCGACACCCGGGGATTGGGAGCTGGAGATCAGCAAGCCCTATATTACCGAGCTGTTGATACGCCCCACCGGCTTGGTTGACCCTGAGATCAGGGTGAGACCGGCACAGGGACAGGTGGAGGACCTCATCGGGCAGATCAGAAGCAGGGTAGCAAAGGGCGAAAGAATACTCGTGACTACATTGACTAAAAGGATGTCGGAGGACCTATCTGAATACCTTGCAGACCTGGACATCAGGGTGCGGTACCTCCATTCGGAGATCGATGCTCTCGACCGGGTGGAGATAATCAGGGGATTGCGCCTTGGTGAGTTCGATGTCCTGGTCGGCATCAATCTACTCCGTGAGGGGCTCGACCTTCCGGAGGTGTCACTCGTTGCCATCCTGGACGCGGATAAACAAGGATTCCTGCGCTCTCACAGGGCTTTGATCCAGACCGCGGGTCGAGCAGCGAGGCACTCCGCAGGAGTTGTGATACTCTATGCCGATGCGATATCGAATGCGATGGCTTCCGCGATGGAAGAAACGGGGAGACGCCGTCAGAAACAGCTCGAGTACAATAGAAAACACAATATTGTACCAAAAACGATAATCAAATCCAGGGAGAGCATCATGTCTTCTACGATGATAGCGGATTCCCAGGAGAAGTTCAAGACGAAACCGACCGACCTGCCTAAATACCTTGAAGAGCTGCCGATCGAAGCGAAGATTACGGAGATAACCAGGATTATGGAGGAAGAAGCAAAAAAGCTGAACTTCGAATATGCAGCCTTCTTACGGGATACCATCAAGGATTTAAGAGAAGAAAAGAAGGGCAAAGACCGCAGACCAAAGAAACCAAAGTGGTACAATAAAAAACTGACCAGGTTTTATTAGTATTAAATTCATACTGTTATTAAATTTTATACGGGGATTTGGTAAAGATATCGATATTAATGTCTGTCATATTATGCATATTTTATTTTCTATGAAGATAATGCCAAATTGAGTAGAAGGTATATTCAGCATAAAAATTATTTTAGTAAGTTATACCTAATATAGAATTAATT
>JAFGQG010000128.1 GCA_016935765.1 bacterium | reverse complement strand
ATTGGATTCAATTAATAAGGAAAATAAAAAAAATCAAAAAATGCTTGGCGAATGCGTTTCAGAATGACAGTGTGGTGAGTTTGTGAGAGGTGCTTTTGTTTATTCCCTTCGTCAACCACCCCCAAACCTGTCATCTTGAGTGATATTTTTGTGTTTTAATGAGTTACAAGAAATAATGGATATTAATTTAAATTAAGCCCCCCCCCATCATTATCACGAAAGATCTTACTCTAAATGATATTCTGGCTTACTAATTGCCTATGGCTGGAATAGTGGTTCTTAACCAAGACAAGCCAGGTTCGCTAAGTTTTATAAAAAAAAATGATTTTTTTCTCGTTTTTTTTAAACACATCGGTTAAATTTGCTCAAAATCGAACGATATATTCTGCTGGAACAACAAAAAACCGGTAACAATGAAAACTAAGACAATATCCTGCTTTCTTGTATTAATAATATCGTTATGCTTTTCATCAATCCTGTATTCCCAGGAATACCTGGTGGTTGGCGCGCGCCCGGTCGGAATGGGTGAGGCTTACGTCCCGATCGCCGACGACGCCTACGCCCTCCGCTGGAATCCCGCCGGTCTGGACATGTTTCGTGGAACAGAGTTCATCTTCTCCTACACCAAGCTGCTCTGGGGGCTCAGTGACGACAACCTGAACGAAGGCTTCGCCGGTTATGTTCATCACCTTAACAAATACGGCTCGGTTGGAGTTTCAGCGGTGGTCTTTTACTCGAGGGTCTTCCAGCAGACGAAACTCGGGCTGTCATACGCTAAAAAGCTGACCGGGGAGTGTCGCGAAGAGGGCTTAAGCCTGGGTTTTACTATCGACCTTCTCCGCGATGAGATAGTAAAGTCCCGCATCGAGGAGGCGGACCCGAACGACCCGCTTCTCACCGGACCCGCAGCGCTAATGGCTCCCGTAATAGACATCGCGATACTCCAGAAATTCAAGCAGACGGACCTTGGCGGGATTAACCTTGGCGCAACCGTTCAGAACCTTAACCAACCGGACGTCTCCCGCGAAGGCGGCGGCAAGAACCGGCTACCGCTGTACATCAAGCCCGGAATAGCGTACGTGCTGGAACGCGAATTCAAACTAAACGCTTCACTCGGTATGACCTTCCGCTCCGACCCGGTCTCAATTGAGAACAAATCACGCTTCAATTTCGGGTTCGAAGGCTGGGTTTACGATGTCTTCGCCGTCCGCGGTGGCGTGAAATCAGGCTACGGGAAGAACGTGCCCGAAATCCTGAAAACGAAACCGACATACACCGTGGGCACCAGCCTCAGGATAAAGACAATCTTCGACATCGAAGTGGACTACGCGCTACTGATTCCTACTACAGAGCACATCAGCACCTTCAAAACGCACCGGTTCTCGCTGATACTGCGACCACAGGTAACGACAAGACTCCCCGACCTTATCGCCGATGTAAATACGCGAAAGCTTGACGAACCCCTTCTCGCTGGAAAACAATACGAGATAGATTTTATAGTGAGAAATGCCGGAGAAAAAGATGCTCGGGATTTCTCGGTATCGGTTGTGCAATCGTTAAGCGATACCGATAGTTTCACAACGATATTCAAGTCGGATATAGATAACCTTGAAGCGGGTGAAGATACTATTCTGGTCATCAACTGGGCGCCAGATAAAAAGGGGCAGTACGAACTTCGCTTCACCGTGGATGATGATGGGGAAAACGCGCCGAAAATCAACGGCAGGATTGAGGAACTCCACGAGAACAACAATTCGCGCAAGCTTAGAAAGAGAGTCTATACGAAACCGGAAGGCAGCCTTGTAGTTGAACCTGAAGTCATTAGAATAAAAAAGCTTTCGGAAGTTATCGAAGAAGCGCCCGTGGTCCCGTTCGTGTTCTTCGAGCAAAATTCCTGGACGGTTCCCGACAGGTTCGTGCCACTCTTGAATTTGATAACCGGAAGGTTGTTGGAAAACAGAAACACGCAGTTAGAAGTGAAGGGGTTTTACAATCCTGTTGAAGAATATGTGGATGATCCGGAAGGGGGCAGGGAATTGGCTCAGATGCGAGCGGAGCAGGTTCGCAAGAGAATAATTTCGCGCAGCAGGGAGCTTCAGAACAGGGTGGTGCTGAAGAGTTCGGGTTATGATCCGGGAAAACCCAGGGCAGGGGATCCGGTCAGCTTGAGTAACAACAAAGATGCCGCTCTCATCAACGAGGAGAACCGCCGCGTGGAGTTTTCTATTATACTCCCGGGCGCGGAAGAAATAAGTATCCCATTCGAAGGTGATATGGATTCTATTTTAAGCACTGCTGTAATTTCCCCAAGGAAGGATATGTTGAGTAGCGATCCCGGCATATTATTATTATTGACAATTCCACAAAACTATGACATAAGATATTTAGAGAACAAACTAACAGAGGTGATGGGAGTTAGTAAAGAAAGAATCTTCATAAATTTTGATGATAGTCTAATAAACGAAGCGTTCATCAGTCTTTGCAGCGATTATTTGTTGTTTGCTCCATACTCGCAAGTTGAGAATTTGGAAGAGATAATATTCGAAGATTCTGAACTAAATATAACGGTAAATGTTGAATACGATTCACCGATTAAAAATATGAGAATAAATTTTATCGATTCGGCAGGAAAAGTATTGACAACTATCTGTGATGAAATTAAAATTGGTGAAAAAATTCCGTGGAATTGGAAGGATGATAAGGGCAATTATGTATATCCGGATGACAAAAGGATTAGATTGGTTATAGAAGATAGTATTGGTTTGCGTGACACGGTTTATTCGAACGTATTCAGGTCGATTCAGATTGAAGAGAGGGATATGAAGGAATCAATTTTACTGACCCAGTGTGAATTTGACAGACCGGAGGTATCCTCATCCAGTCAGCTTTATAAATTCAAGGATTTTGCGGAAAAAATAATAGAGGAAGTTCAGGAAGGCGCGAGTAGAGTTGGTGTCGCGGTAACCGGGCATACGGATAATATCGGAACGGAAGATTATAATTTGAACCTATCCCTGAGAAGGGCAGAGTACGGAAGAGAGATTCTGTTAAAATATCTATCTTATTATTTAGGCTTTCACACGCCTGAAATGGTGCATTCCTGGTTGCTTGACAATAGCGTTGAGATAACTGCAAGCGGAGCTGGAAGTTCAGAACCGGTAATGAATTATGGAGAAGCACAAAAGGAATTCAGTGGTTTGAATTTTGGCTATTTTGGATTACCTGAGAACAGGATATTGAACAGGTGCATCAAGGTCGATCTATTGAGAAGCAGCAAACAAGAACCGGGTAAGTGAAGGACAGAAAGAACTTAAGAATTTGTTATTAATCCCCAATTATAAATAGAAAATGCAAGAAAAGGTATGAATGATGGAAAACCAAGAGATGAATGTTGGTCAATTTTTTGTACTGGGTTTTGAAGGAACAACTCCGGATTATGAATTCCTGAAATTTGTAGAGAACTATCAACCTGGAGGGTTCATACTATTCAAGCGTAATATAATCGACCTTATGCAATTGAGAAGGTTGATTTCGCTATTGAATTCCACGACAGAGAAACCGTTCATAATGATAGACCAGGAAGGTGGAGAGAAGAACAGGATAACTGAAGGTATTCCTACATTCCCATCGAACCGGGACCTTGCGAAGAAGAAGGATTTGAGTGTAGTTGACGATGCTTACTATATCACTGCAAAGTATTTGCATTCGTTGGGGATCAACACGAACCTGGTGCCGGTTTGTGACGTTGCCCGGAACAGGAACATGATGCACCGGAGAGCTTTCGGTTCGGATGTTACGAGGGTCGAGAAATGCGTTCCTGTCGCGATAGAGGCTACACACAGGGGAGGGTGTTATGCTTGCGCGAAGCACTTTCCCGGCTTGGGAGACCTTGCTCCGGAAGACGATCCGCATGAGAGTTTGCCGATAATCAATTCACCGAAATCAGATTTTGAATCCATACATTACAAGCCGTTTCAGGCTGCAATAGCTGCTGGTGTTGAATTCGTGATGACCTCTCATTTCCAGGTGCCCCATCTCGATGATGAAGTAGTAACTTTTTCTTCAAAGATCCTTAACACGTTGAGAAAAAATCTTAAATTTGACGGTATAATTTTAACAGATGACTTGACAATGAATGCGGTTTATTATAATATTGGAATATATGATACTATTTTTAAAACTTTTATTTCCGGTCATGATCTGATCCTTATCGCGAAGGATTTCGCTTATGAACAAGAAGCGGTAAAGTCTTTAGAGAAAGCTTTCATGAAAAAAGAGATCCAACCTGAAAGATTCATTGAATCACAAAACCGTTTAAACAATTTAAGGGAGGTTTAAAAGATGCCCGAGGAGAAGCCCCACATTAATGAAGAACAATATGAGGGGAAACTTGAGAAACACAAGAATCATCCTATTGAAGAAATTATTGAGCAGCACAAGGAAGAGCGTGACTTTGAGGAGACTGGCAAGAAAAAGATTAAAGGCTACAAGCGTTCAAGAATGAAACATGATAGCCATTTTAATAAAGCGAAAACTTTGAGATCTCACAGAAGCATAAGAGGACGGCGGGGGACGTAAGAAGAGAGAATTATCAGTTATCAATTATCAATTAGCAGTTTGCCGCGTTGGGATAGCGAACCATTCAATGTTATGGTTAGGCGTCCTACCCCAGTTGGATATCAAAACATCAAACGGGGTAAACGGGTCAGGCAATTTGCAATTAGCAATAAAAAATAAAGACCCCGGGTAGGGTTGAGCCTCCGCTCAAACTAATTCCAAAATTCATAATATAACTTGGGATTCGTGAAGAAAACACAAAACCCATAACCCTCCAACTCTCAACCCCTCCACCTTCAAAAACCTCCACCCGTCATTGCGAGGATTTAAAGGCTCTTATTTTTTGCCTTTAAATCCGCGGCAATCTTGCTATTTCCCGAATCCAACAAAAATTCCCAGGTACTTCTTGTGTTATCACTTAATTCACTTGGTGAGATTGCGCCAACCTGCGGTTGCCGGGCGCGGCATGAAATACAAAACGAACTTCCTGTTCGTTAAGCCTCTGCAATGACGAGGGTGTTAGAATCCAACAGAAACTCCCGGGTACTTCTTGTGTTATCACAAAAAGAACGCCACTAATGCACGAATATACATTACATTCCGTAAGGGTTCAAAATTTTGAATTCCTAACACAAAATCAACATTATTATTTCCGACCAGAATTGAATAATCCACATTATTGTAGGGGCAATCCCTTGCGGTTGCCCGTTTTGCGGTTGCCCGTCCTCCGGACGCCCATCATCAAAGAGCAGGCGCGAGACCTGCCCCTACACAAGCGGTAAAATATAAACAAGGCGGTGTAAGGCCGACTGGCCAGTCGCCCATACCCGATCTTTCACCATAAAACTCATACACTCATAAACCCATAAACCCATAAACCCTTATACCCATACACTTCCCTCCTCTTTCTCCTTGACTTGTGCAATTTACCGTAATATATTATCAAAAATAAACGATATCAACAAACATGAAAAAGACACTAACATTTCTGGTGTTGTTTTTCCTTTATCCGTGCCTTTTGTGTGGTGACACGAACCAGGGCGTAATGTATTACGCCCCTACGGAATCAACGTATATTTCAGGTCATATAACCGCACCTTCCACAACCTGGGCTGTAGTACCTTGCCCCGTTCGGGGCTGGATATATTGAATGCAGAAAACCCACAACCCACCAACTCTCCAACCCGTAACCCTCAAAACCTTTAAATTCGTTTCCCCTATTTCAACAGTATCATACGTTTGACTTTACTGAAATTATTTATCTTATAGAAATAAACACCAGCAGGCACTTCGTTTCCAGTGTTATCCGTTCCGTTCCATGTAAGTAGATTTTCGCCTTCCCTTAGGGAAGCTAAGCCAAAGGTCTTTACCGTATTTCCGAGCACATTATAAATGGTGAGTTCCAGCTTTTTCAGCGCGTCAGGATTTGCCTGGTACTTGTCCGGGTTCATTATTATGCTGATAGTGGTCCTTGCGTTAAATGGATTGGGGAAATTTTGCTTTAGGTTGAAATTCTGCGGTATCGTAACGACGTGTTCTTCAATACCGGTATTTACTTCCATGAATTCGCAGTACTGAACCATCATCGAATCTCTCAATTGAAGGCTTTCGATACCACCAAGGTAGCAGCTTGAGAAGATGCACTTGTATGGCGGGTTATCGTACATAGCCGTTCTATCCCTGCTGACTGCCGGCGCTGGTCCGTGTTCCTGTGACTGGAGAATGATGGTTGCGTCGGTAGCTGATATCTCATCTACGTAGTGGTCCGCCAGGTGCTGAAACGCATAACTGGCGGTGAAGGATGCTGAAAACATCTCACCGGTTCCGTACAGCGTTCTGATGTTGCCTTCAGTGGACGGGAATCCGTTCGCTTCCCACGATACCCCCATTCTATTGAAGAGGTCGCCCCTGGGACCGGGGTATCCGAAGTAGTCGTGCCCGGCGTTCGCACCTTCCCAGTATATTTTCCCGCCGCTGTCCATGAAATCAAAGATCTTCTCGATACTGCTGTCCGGTATGGTTCTGCTAGCTCCTCCGTGAATTCCGGTAACGATGAATATAGCATCATACATGGAGAGGTCGTAGTCGCTGATATCGGCATCCTGGGGGGTGACCGCGAAGCTGACCCCGATTCTTTCGAGGATTTCTTCAATCGGCACTTCCGCGCCTACTGTCCCTCCGTTTCCGGGGGTGTCGCCGTTATCGAAATCATAGATCAGGACATCGGGGGGTATAGCTCGCTCAAGGGAGAAGTTGATCATCGTGTCCATGAGTACAATAGCAGTTACCTCCTGTGGGATATAGTAACTCCTTTCCGCTTTGACTGTGTGGACACCGACACCAAGACCGCCAATTGAGTAGAAGCCGGCGTCGTCTGTCGTATCGACATCGGCGCTGTCTATTGTCACGACGCTGCCTTCCAGAATTGTGGACCCGTCCGCGAGATAAACAAAACCTGAAATGGTGGCTTCTCCGGGTATTATCCCTCCCATTAAATGGAAATTGCAAACCACATCGCTGCCGACATTTAACAGAGTGCCTGCCGGAGTATAGGCGGCGTTCATCGCGGTGACCAGCTTGTAGCCCGGAGTTACTTCTATTATTTTGTATAAGCCATTTGAATCGGTTACGTCGGTGAGAGGATCTCCTGTCCCGAAGGGGTCGATCAGTGATACTTCGCTGCCGTAGAGGTCGGGGGGCGCAGCGCCCTCGAGATAAACGGTGCCTTGAACCATGTATGTAAACCCTGTAGTGTCCCCCGAAATGGTGTAGAAAACGATTGCGTCCTCCATGGAGTTGGGGGGAGTAGCAAGGTCGCTGGCTGTGATGGAAACGTGAACCGTGTCGCCCAACGGCAGCAAGGGGTCGTATTGCACGCGATAACCACCTGGTATAGGGCTGAAAGTTATGAAGAAGGTTACAGGCAGCGTATTGACTACCATCGTAATAGATGAAGTATCTACACCGGAGCTGTCGTCGAGTATATCGACAGAAATAATGGCAGTCGTGGACACGCCAACAGCGCTGTCTTCAGGATCCCAGTTGATCGCGTAAGGCGGAATTGTATCGTTTGAAGGTTCAAGCGAAGACCTGTAAATTATGTTCACTATATCGGTGCTTGGGTACTCGAACCTCGTAATATCGCTCATCAGGTAGAATGTGTCAATAGAATCGCCTGTGGCGTAAGAGCCGATCTTTAATTCGCCGGCAGTGGGTATTGCGCTTGGACTCCATGCTAAAGTCGCAGAATCGTCAGTTGGAGTGTTTATTCTCAATTCCCAAAATATCAAGGTGTCGTAAGAACTTCTGTAATCAGTAGTAAGCTGACCGATTGGAAAAACAGGGTCGTATATAGTGAAATAGGCATAGAAACCAACCCCGAATGCTGGCATGTCGAGTAATAAATCATAACCATCCGTAGCGCTTGGATTGGTACCAAAAGTCACTTCAGAAACATCACTGCCGCAGAAAACGTTCATGTTTACACTGAAGGTTTGACCAGGGCAGAGATGAAAAGTAATGATTAAGAAAATTACCGAGATGGTTAAAACGGTTAATAGTCTTTTCACAGTTTTTCCTCCTTTAAATAACATTGTAATGATTTTCTATTTTTTCGATTATTTACCAGCGCAGGCTAAAGCACTGCGGCTACGGTGTTTTCGTATTTTCTATTTTCCTATTTTCTTATTTCTCGATTATT